>JACPRY010000099.1 GCA_016193565.1 Armatimonadota bacterium | reverse complement strand
GCGCGGATCTTCGGACCGGTCGGGCTCGATCTCGGCAGCGAGGGGCCGGAAGAAATCGCGCTCGCCGTGGTGGGAGAAATTCTGGCGGTAGAGTCCGGGCGGCAGGCGAGCTTCCTACGCGAGCGGACAGGCCCGATCCACCCAGACCAGCGCGTTGCCCCTCGCAACCCTTAACAACCGATTGTCGTTAGTCGATAGTCGTTTGTCGATAACGACACAGCCCTGGTATCGTTCCTTCTAGGATGCCTAACGACCAACCACAAACGACGAACGACCAACGTCAGTTGAGGGTTGGGGCCGTGGTGCTGGCCGCCGGGCCCAGCACGCGTATGGGCCGGCCCAAACTCCTCCTCATGTACCAAGGCGTCCCGCTGCTGCGGCGTGCCGTCGATGCCGCCGTTGGGGCGGGATGCATCGATGTCATCGTGGTACTCGGGGCGAACGCCGATCAATACCGCCCCATCCTCAACGGCACTCCCGCGCGGGTCGTGCTCAACCAGCACTATGCCGAAGGCATGGCCGGCTCGATTCAGCTAGGGGTCGAGGCGCTCGGGGACGAGGTGGATGCCGCCGTCATCATGCTGGCGGATCAACCGTTTATCGACGCGGAGATCATCCGGCGGCTGATTGAGACATACCGGACCTCGGGGAAGAGGATCGTCGCCTGTCAGTACGGCCAGGTCCGAGGTGCGCCGGTCCTGTTCGACCGCGCTCTGTTCTTGGAGTTGCTGCTCATCATCGGAGATCAAGGCGCGCGGACCGTGATGGAGAGCTATTCAGGGCACGTGGCCACGGTCGACATCCCGGTGGACGCGGCGGGAGACATCGACGCGCCGGAAGATCTCGATCGCCTAAACCGCTAGCGAGTTCCTGAGGTCGGGACCACGGTCAGCGCGTCGCCGACCGACCGCTCGCCCGTTTCATCCGCGGGGAGATTCACGACCTGGCCGCCGACGACCAGCGTAGTCGAGCCGCCGCCGTCCAGGTTCATCGCATCGATCGCGCCGATCCGCCGCAGCTCCATCGCGAACTCGATCAGCGTCATGCCGATGCCGTGATACGGCTGACGGCCGTCGACCACAACGAGCACGACGCGACCGTCCGGAAGCACGCCGATCGCGCTGCGCGGATGGCGCCGCCCGCTGAACGTGTGCGAGAAGTTCTCGCCTCCGGCGAACTGGCCCGCGGCCAGGAGCCGCGGGCCCCCGCCGATCATGGAGCGCACCTGGGCCCATCGGGGATCGCCGGACGCCGGCACGATCGCCGTCGCAACCGTCACCGCCATTCCCGGCTGCAGGTTCGCCAAGATCCACTGACGCGCGCGGCCGTGCCCGGAGAGCACGACACCGTCGCGCGGAATCGGGGTGTTGCCTCTCAGGTCGCGGACCGCGGTGACCACGCCGCCGGCGATGATCGCCTCGGTCCCAAACTGATTCGTTCGCGCAAACAGATCGAATCGCGGGCTAAAGAGAATCAGCTCATCAGTGCGCCGGAGACGGTTGACCCCGTCAATGCGCGCCGACGCCGTGCCGCTGATGACGGCGGCGTCCAGCCGGATCCGATCGAACAGCACCGTGCCATTGTCGCCGAATCCGGCGCACGTACGCTGTGGATCAGGCTCGCTGAGGATCTCCCCGTCGATCATCAGACATCCCAGCGGATCGCCGGTCGACGAGAAGAACCCTCCGTTGATCGCCGCGGCTGCGCCGTTCCGCCGCGCGAGGTCACTCGTGCGCTGGCGCTGCATGCGCTGGCCGTCGCCGGTCGCGGGGACCAACCGGAAGCCCAGCCGGGGATCGACGACGACCACGGCGGTCCGAAACGGACCGGGCAGCGATTCGACGTCCGGGATCGTGGCAATCAGCCACACCGGGTAACCCTCGGCGGCCAGTTGATCCTTCACCAGGGCGGCTTCAATCGCGCTCGTGAAGTTACCGACCTGCACCTTGTAGAAGTCGTCCTGCGGCTCCACGGAGACGGGCCAGCCTCGCTCGCGCATCGAGGCCGCCAGCCGCTGCGCGTTGTCGTCCGTGGTGAAAGCGCCGATCTGGATACGCCAGACCGGCTGGGTCCGGAGCACCCCGCGTTTTTCGATGACGAGATCCAGGCCGGTCGCAACAGGCGAAGTGATGCGAAGGATGAACCCCTGCTCCATCGCCGACACCATCGCCCAGAGCAGGCTCGCGGCTTCCGCGCGCGTCATGGACGCATTCGGCCGCACCCCGAGGGTCGGCTCCCGGAGGAGGGGAGGGTCACCGAGCATCGCGACCGCGATCGATCCGCGCACGTGATCGGGTAGCCCGCCGGCGTCCTCGTTCAGGGGCACGCGCTGTGACATGATGATGGCCTCGACCGCATGGCCCATCGCCTGGACCGTGAGCACGATCGCGTCGCTGCGGCGGATCGCGGCGGTCGGGAGAAACGCCGGCGCGGGCGCGATGAGCCCGGCGGCCGCGGCGGACTCGACGTACGGCGACAGCGGATCGAACGCCGGGACATCGCTGAACGTCGGGATCCGAACGGGACGGAGCGGGAATCCACGCGCGACGACGAGCCAGCGCACGAACTCTCCGCGCGTGGCCTCGTCATCCGGGCGGAACGTGCGGTCGGCCAACAAGGTGAGGATGTTTCGCTGCAGGAGAAACTGAATGCGTTGCTCCGCCCAGTGCCCGGCCACGTCATCCGGCGCCGTCTGTGCCCGCGCGAGCGGTGGAACGACCAGCAGGGCGACCAGCAGTGCGATGATGAGCTGCTTCATGATGACCCGCAATATGATTTCCCCCTTTCTCCCCTGAGGCCCTTTGAACTCCCGACCACCAAAAATTGTGGAGGCGATGAGGAGGGAATCTATATGTGGTGGCGAACTCTTGTACGCGACGGCAGGAAGCCGTCCACATTCCGCGCGGGAGCGCACAAGGGAGGATGGTCCATGGCGAAGAAGAAGGCCAAGGGCAAGAAGAAGAAGTAAAGCGGACAGATCTGATTGTGTTTCAAAGTGAGAGACGGTACGCAATACGCCGTCTCTTGCTCTTTGTCAGGCGGCGTGTTGAGACAGGAGAGCGCTAACGTCGATGTTGACGTCGACGGGATCGACGTCGTGGCCGATCCACTGCGAAGTGTCGGCGGCGAGGTCGATCACCTGGTTCAGGCGGCCGTCTTGGATGACCTGCACGACCGGACGATCGACGTGCTGATCCGACGGCCGGACGACAACGGCGAGCGCGCCGCTGCCGAGCTCGACCAGGCTGCCCACTGGATACAGGCCCATCATCTTCAGGAAGAGTTTGCCCACGATGGGGTCGAACATCGTGCCCAGCCCCGCCCCGATCCATTTCATCGCCTGCTCGGGCCGCAGCGGCCGTTGCGTGCCGCGCCGCGCGCACGTCAGCGTGTCGTAGGCGTCAACGACTGCAACGATGCGTGAGAACAGATGCGGCCGGCTTTTCGCCGGCATCGGCGGATAGCCCTTCCCGTCGTGATGCACGTGATGCTCGAAGGCCACCATCGCCGCGACGCGGCCCAGACCGTCGAGCTCGCGCAGGATATTCGCGCCGTGCACCGGATGGCGGTCGAGCTCGCGCTGATCTTCCTCACTGAACTTGTCGGCCCGGTTCAGCAGCGTGTACGGCAGGCGCACCTTGCCGATGTCGTGCACCAGCGCGCTCATGCCGAGGGCCATCAACTGCTCGTGCTCCAGACCCAAACGGGTGCCGATCAAGAGTGCCAGGATTGAGGTGTTGACCGCGTGGTAGTTACTGCTCTCGTCGTAGTCACGGTTGGACATCAGCCCGAGCAGCGAGAACCGGTTCTCCAGCACGACCTCGATGGCGGCAGAGAGGAACACGCGGGCCTTCTTCATGTCCAGCGGCTGCCGGCGCACGGCCTGCGCGCGCAGCTCCTGCGTCACGACGTGGCCGGCTTCGTACGCGCTCTGCGGTTCGACCTTCACCTCCAGGTCGCTCGGCGGTGCGGTGCGCGGTGGAGCGACCGTGATATGGCCTACGTTCTGGCTGCCGAGGAACGCCGCCGGTCCGCCAGCGACCTGTATCGTCTGTACGGGCTGGATGAGGAGACCGACGAACCCGTCAATCTCCACGTCTGCGACGCCCCGCTGCACCGAGAACACCCCGACGCTGCGATCGAGGCAGGCTTTCAGGAGGGCGCCGTTGCGAAGCGTCTCCTCGGGCAGCATCTGGTTGTCCAGGAAGAACGTGTCTTCGTAGATCTGGAATGTGATCGCCTCACGATCCCGGAGCAGGAGGTCGATGACCTGCACGAGGTCCCCGCGCGCGCGCTGCACGAGCGGATGGTCCGCCGGATACATGCTGCGGAACTTGGCCGCCGTGCCGAGATACCGAAGCAGCGTGGCCGTGACGGAGGCCTGGCGCGGGACCGGGCTCACGAGGCCGCTCCCTTCAGCCGCGCCGGGGCCGATCCTTTGGCCAGCAGCGCGGAGACCGCCTGGCGCGCGACCCGCGCGATCTCGCGGTCTCGCTTGCGCAGCTTCATCGGGCTGCCGATCCGGCGCAGCACGGGCAGGGCTTCCGTCGCGCCGATCTCGGCGAGGGTCCGGATGATCCGCATCTTGAACAGGTGCCGTCGGGCCAGCTCCGGAGCCTGCACCATCGAGATGAGCATCTGCTTCGTCTGGCGCAGCGTGTCCGGGCGGAGCAGCGAGAACGTCTGTTCCCGGATCTCGAGATCGGCATCCTGGAGAAACGCGGTGAGGACGGCCTGCGCCGGAGCCGTCGGCACGGTGGCGAGTGCGCTCACGATTTCCTTCCGCACGCGCACGTCGGAATGTCGTGCGACGCCGCGGACCAGCGCCAGCGCCTTTTCCGTCCCCATCTGCGCCACGATGCGCACGATCATGCGGACGACCTCCGGATTCGCATCCTTGAGATACGGCGCCAGCGGGTCGACGAATTCGTCGCCGAGCTTGCTGAGCATCGCCGCGATGAGCTGCCGGCGCGCCAGGTCCCGCTCTGCGGCCAGCAGCTGGGCCAGCGCGACCGCTGACGATCGCCCGACCGCCCTCAGGGAGGCGAGCAGCGGATGACTGTCCGTCCACTGCGCGATGTCCTTCGCGGTAACGAGGCCGGGGATCGAGCTGATGAGGTGATTGAGCGCTGCCTGCGCGCGCCGCGCCTTCGGTGCGCGTTCGGCCGCGATGACCTCGAGATGCTGCAGCACAATGCGGAAGAGATCGTGGTGCCCCTCGGTCACCAGCGCTCCCGCGACCGGAATCAACGTTTCGAGGGTAGCTTCGACTTCACGCTCGTCGTCATCGGCCAGGACCAGGTTGAGCAGGTTCAGGGCCTGCTCTCGCCGCAGGGACACACCGTCGAGGTGCAGTTCTCCGGTGAGCGCCCGCACATCATCCTCAGAGACGTTCACGTCAACATCCGTGACCTGAAAGTCCGTCAGGTCCTGCGAGATGTTCCGCACGCCTTCGGGCAGCCGCACTTCCTCGAGCGCCGGCGCAATGTCGAAGGACCGCCCGGTCCGCTGCGACAGGAGCGCCAGCGTATCGCGCGCTTTCTGAGGATCAAACGGAAGGCCTTTGATGAGCGGCTCCGTGGGATCAGTGAGCGTTCCCGCTTCCAGGCACGGGATGATCATGCGCGCAATCTGTTCCGAGGTCATCGCGGTCAGCAGGGCCCGCGCCGACAGATCGCCCGCCGCGCGCTGGAGGACCGTCAGGTGCAGGTCGAGCCGGTTCGGGTCATCCACCCCTGCGACCGCGTTCGCCAGCTCTTTGAGGAGATCCTGAGATTCGCCTTGCGGGGCGTCGACGATCAGCCGGTCGAGCGCGCTCAGCGCGGTGTACATGCGCGCGGCCAGCTCCTGTCCCGCGGCATTGGGAAACGCCTGGCGGGTCCGCTCGAAGATGACGGTGAGCAGCCGCTGAGTTTGCTCCGGCCCGCCTTGCACCAGGCCGAGGATGGCGACGCGGTCCTGCGGGCTGAGCGTACCGTCGAGCAGCTGGTGATAGACCTCGAGCGTGATGTGCGCGGCGTCGTCTTCGCCGGGCCGCAGCTCAAACACACGGATGTGCTGCAGGTTGCGTTTCTCGAGCAGTTCGGCGAAGCCGCCCTTGGCGAGAATATCATCACGCTCAAGCGTGACGATGTCCATGAGGTCGGACAGCTCTTCGGCGGCGATGGCGGGAAGCAGGACGAGCTGCCAGACGCCCACACTGTAGAGCATGAGGGCCAGCGCGTCGACGGACTCGCCTCCCTCGAACGGCCTCCCCTCGATGATGAGCCCGTTCCGGTGGGTTTCGAGCACGAAACTGCCGAAGCGTTCGTGGTAGGCGGAGGCCGCGGTCAGCAGCGCGGTGACGGTCTGGGCGCGCAGAGAGTGGCCGGCCTCATAGAGGCGCCGTGACTTGACCGCCGCGTTCAGCCTGCGAACCACGGCAGCCGCTGCCTGTGCGCGGCCCAGCGTGCTCATACCCCTGCCATGCCCCGTTTCTTCTATGGAAATTCCATCGATTGAGACAGAGCAAGGACTGTGCCGCGGCCCTCTATAGAGGTAGAAGAAGGCGAGGAGAGCGACCCCGTGGCAGACGCCGGGGGACCGGTTAGCGGTTCTTCGGCAGGAACCGGAAACGGAAGTACAGTTCCCTCACTTTGTCGTGCTCCTCGAACCGGAACTCGCTGATCAGTTGCAGGGAGTAATTCGTGACGGGTTCGACAAAGATGCGCGGTGCCTCGGGATCGCCGCCCAGCCGCAGCGCGGTGGTGAGGAACAGTTCGTCCATGGCGCCGTCGCGGGCAAGCGCGACGTTCAACGTCGGTCCACCTTCGCAGAGCAGCCGGCGGACGCCTCGGCCGGCCAGGAACTTCATCAGCGATGGGATGTCCACGCTCCCATCCTCGCCGGCCGGGATCACTTCAACCGGGACGCCGGCGTCCACCACCCGTTCCACGTCGCGCCGCTGGGCGCGGGGCGTGGTCACGATGAGCTTCGCGTAGTCCGTGCGCGCAAAGAACTTCTTCTTGAAGACCTCCGGGGCGAACTCGCAGGTCGCTGAGACCACGATCGCCGGCGGATTCGGCGAGCGGCCCTGCTGCTTGCGGCGTTCCTGTAGCGGCGGGTGGGTCGTGACAATGACGTCGTCCTTGCGCAGTGTGCCGGCGCCGTAGAGTACGGCGTCGGCGTGCACACGCAGCTGTCGGAGCAGATAGTGGTCCACGTCCGTGCCGATCTTGAAGGCGGTGCCTTCCAGCACCGCCTGCCCGTCCAGCGTCTGGACCATATTGAGGTACACGAACGGGCGGTCGCCGTCGCTGCTGGGCAGCTCGAGGTTCGCGTACGCGTCCTCAAGCGGCACCCGACGGGGATAGGGTTCGCGTTCGTGGAAGACAAGCAACAGCCAGTCCGGTAATTGCGCCATGTCGGTGTGCTTCGATTCATGATCCGGGTCTCCTCGACATTGAGACTGGGGGGAAGAGATGGACGCCCGGGCAGATCACCCACAAGTCGTGGTCTTGCCGCCGCTGCTTTACGCCGCGGGATTTGCCGCGGGATTGATCCTTGAGTTCCTCTGGCGGACGCATCTCGCCGGCCCGTCGGTTCGGTTCACGCTCGGTTCCGCCCTCGTCGCCCTCGGCGGCGCTCTGGGGTTCGCCGGCGTGCGTGCGTTTCAACACGCGGGCACCAACGTAGAGGTGTACCGGCCATCCACCTCGCTCGTCGTCACGGGGCCGTACCGGTACATGCGCAATCCCATCTACGTCGGTCTGACGAGCGCCTATTTAGGCGCAGCATTCCTCGCGGACAGCGTGTGGGTCCTCATGCTGGTCGTACCGATCGTTTTGATCACGCACTTCGGTGTTATCCTGCGCGAGGAGCGCTACCTCGCGCCGAAATTCGGCGCAGCATATCGCGACTACATGCGCTCCGTGCGCCGATGGCTGTAGCATTGGTTGACGGTCGTCCGGTGGCGAACGTATAATGCGCATGCGAGCGGGACACTTACGGGGGCGTGGTGTAGCCTGGTTAACACACCTGCCTGTCACGCAGGAGATCGCGGGTTCAACTCCCGTCGCTCCCGCCAAGTGCCGGGGTAGCTCAGCCTGGTAGAGCGCGGGCCTGAAGAGCCCGGCGTCGGCGGTTCAAGTCCGTCCCCCGGCACCATTCCTCTTGGCTTCCAAGCCGGCAGGCTCGATTTGTCTTGACAGTGTACGGCTACTTACCGTACAATATGTTTGTACGGCTAATGCCCGTACGGAGGAATGAACTATGACGAATCCTACAGCCAAGAAGCGTCGCGACGCAAAAATCGAGCGACTGGAGCTCCGCGCCAGCCCGAGCCAGACCTCGGCGATCAGACGGGCAGCAGCTGCCATGGCCAAAACGGTGACGGCGTTTGTGCTCGATGCCGCTACGATCGAGGCTGAGCGGGCTATCGCCGACCGACGTCTCTTTCGCCTCGATCCCGACCGCTGGGAACGGTTCGTGAATGCGTTGGACCGGCCGGTGAAGGAGAAGCCCCGGCTGAGGAAGCTGATGAGGCGGCCAAGCGTCCTAGATTGAGGTGACGCAACTTTCTGGGCCGGAGCCGCTGACCGCCGCTCACGACGTCAAGAATTTCGACTGTGGCAAACAAGAGCTGACCGAGTGGCTGCGTCGCTATGCTCTCCAGAGTCACCAGGCCGGCGCGTCGAGGGTCTACATTGTACATCGAACTGGGCGGGTCGTTGGCTACTACGCGCTCGCTGCGGGAAGCGTAGAGCCCGAGGAGGCTCCGGACCGGGTTAAGAAAGGTCTCGGCCGCCACCCGATCCCAGTGATCCTGCTTGCCCGACTTGCCGTAGATATCTCGGAGCGGCGCCAGGGGCTAGGCGTTACTCATGAAAGACCTTCGCGCCATGCTCAGAGGAAGATAGCCTGGCTTGACCCTAGGGGAAGTGTTTTCAACGGATAACATGCGCTCGGTTTGAGGCCCGGGTAGACGCTCGCGCGGATTGGGTTGTGCAAAGGGGTCAAATCTTCACTTTCTACAACTCCATTGGCCCCAAATCCGTCGTGATTATGACAATGCATGCACGAAGCGAAGCGGTTCCGTTAAGAAGTGGGAAGTTGTAGAAAGTGAAGATTTGACCCCTTCGCCACAAATCCAGTAAATAGCGGTTACTTTCCTTTTTTGAAATTCAAGGCAAGAGAGTTGATGCAGTAGCGTTGGCCGGTGGGCTTCGGGCCGTCGTCAAAGACGTGGCCCAGGTGGGCTCCGCAGGTGGCGCAGCGGACCTCGGTTCGGACCATTCCGAAGGATTTATCGGCGTGCGCCTCGAGAGACCCTTTGATCGGTGCCCAGAAGCTCGGCCACCCGGTACCGGAGTGGTATTTGGTTTGGGAGGAGAAAAGGGGAGTAGCGCAAACGGCACAACTGTAGATTCCCTGCTCTTTGTTGTCCGTGTATTTGCCGCTGTAGGGTACCTCGGTCCCGCCCTGGAAACAGATATCGTACTGCTCGGGTGTAAGCTGTCTCTTAAGCTCCTCGAGTTTTTGGCGATCAAGTTTGGCCATTGGACTGGTCGAACGCCTCATAGCTCCTGCGCACCAATTCCTCGTTCGGATGCGCCATGTGATCGGCTCCCTTCTCGTCCCATCGGCCGAGGGTAATCCTATTCTTTGAAGGGGCGAAATCAACTTCCTTCAGGTCCTTGCCTTCTTCCTCATGGCTGAGCGAGGGGAATCAAAGCGCGCTGGAGCAGATCCCGTCTCGGGGTCAAATCAGGAGTCCGATGCACTTTTGTCGGAAATTGCCGAGCCGGGCCCCCGGCACCACGATTGACCCTCTGACGGAATGATGTCAGCTGGAGGATATTGGACGGACGCGTGTGGGTTGCGCTTGCCCGCCGGGCACGCGGTTCTGATCACTGCTGTCGCCGTTGCTTCCCATCACGGGGATCCCCGCGTCCCCTTCCCCAACCTCCTGCATCGAGGAGACCGTCCGCCAGTCAGGCCGCAGGATCCGCTCCCCGATGAGCCAGGTTTCAAGCGCTTCGACGACCTTCGGATCGAATTGCGGTCCAGCGTGGTTGTACAATTCGGCGATGGCCACCTCGTGGGGCTGTCGTGAGTGGTGCGGCCGATCGGACGTGATGGTATCGTACGCATCGCACACCGCGAGAATACGGGCGCCCAGGATGATGGCATCCCCTTTCAGTTTGTTGGGGTAGCCGCGCCCATCCAGCCGCTCATGGTGCCCGAGGATAATCGGGAGATAGGGCCGGTAGACTGACAGGTGAGTCAAGATCCGTCCCCCCGCCTCGACATGGGCCTCGATTTCGGCTCGTTCGTGCGGCGTCAGCTGGCCTGGTTTCAGCAAGACCGTATCGCGGATGACGATTTTGCCCACATCATGCACACGCCCAATGGCCTTTATGATCATGGCCTCCTCTTCAGGAAGGCCAAGCACCCGGGCCACGCCATAACTCATCTCGGACACGCGGAGCGAGTGCTTCCCTGTGGCATCGTCGCGCAAGTCGACCACATCGGCGAGCGCGGCCAACATCGACTCCGCTTCTATTCGTAATTGCGTGTACCGTTGGTACCCGAGCTTGACCATGAGGAGTGGAGGCACGAGAAGCACCGCAGCCGTTGGGTGCAACCGCCATAGTTGAGCCATCACGATGGCGAGGGCGATGAGCGTAACGTTCATGAGCGCGGAGTCGCGCAGCCCCCAGACGATCATGTGTCTCAGTCTCATCCGATTGATCTTGGATAGCACAAACATCAAGAGGGTCAGGTTCGCCGCGTAGTAGACGATGCCACCTGCAAGCTGGGCGATGATGTGTACCCAGATGGGCAGCAACCCCACTTGCGATGCCTTCAGGAAATAGAGCGCAGCATCATACGTAATTCCTGCAGCGCCGGTGGCGATCGCATACATGGAGACATTGAAGAGGATCTTGTAGTATGGTTTGCCGGACGCGATTTCCGCGACGATGGCCGCGCACACCGCCAGCACGAGCGCCGAGGGCCAGTCAAAGGTGTAGAGGGCCAGCAGGATGATGGAGATCGTGAGAATTTCGACCTTATTGACGTGACCCAGGATGTAGGGGATTGGTTTCAATTCACTGATGATGGCCAGGATGAGCAGCAACAGGAACCATCCTGGGCCAACCTCAAAGACGCGCGGCAACCCGGCGTGCAACGCGTGGCCGGCGCGCCACATCGGAACGAGGCTCAGCGCCCAGATCACAGGCAGGATGACCCGCAGCGGACCGGTCATCCTTGCGTCTCGAGATTGGGGCCGGGTTGTCGCATCACGCCTTGAACCACGAGGAAGACGCCGATCCCGATTAGGGCATCCCCGATGCTGAATGCTTGAAGGGCAAGCGCTCCGACCGGAAACCAGTGAGGCAGGTGAACCACATCCCCGAGAAACCAGAGCCGAGTGCCCGGTGTCATCAACACTGAGTTGTTATACACTCCGAGAGTTCGCACCGGAGCGGAGGGTGCGAGCGCGAATGGTGCGACCGGCATGAACCCGCCGTTCGCGACGATCGCGATCCCATTGGCGGCCAGGCCTGCGCCGATGAGCCACACCCAGGGTGTCGTGCCGTTGGCCCAAACAAAGGCCAGCAGCAACACGTAGGACGAGATATGCAGCGAGGCCGCAAAGATTTGCGCGACGCGCGAGGCGCTTTCATCAGGCAGAAACGCCACAACCTGCAGCGCCAGGGCCACAAACGGCAGGAAACGATGTCGCCACGGGTGCAGGCCCAACGCGCTGAGCCGGCCTCCCTGGAGGAGCCCGATCACGACTGAAAGGAACAGTACGCTAAGCAGAACCATGGCGTTCTCAGTGAAGCGGCAGCCGGCCGACACGAGTCATCGACCGGCTGCCTCGGGGAATTAGCCCCACTTGCCGTTCGCCCCACTTGCGAGGAGCAGCGCGGCAAGCATGAGCAGTGTGAGGACTAAGTGCAGTAGCCTCCACCGCATGGCTGGGGGACCTCCTTTCACCTGCTCTAGAGTCGGGGTCCACCTCGTGCTTCCCCACAGCGTACGGGAGCAATTTCGATACCACGCGAGCCGCCTGGTGTGAGCATCTTTCAAGGAATCGTCATCAATGTTGCAGGACGAGAACACGAGGAGCAGAGATGGGAAACTTTCGGGGGTGGCCTACGCCGATTCCAGAGGTGATTCGGCTCCGAGCACGTGCTGAACGGCGGCCATGAGCTCAGCCGGTTGGAACGGTTTCATGACCAGCGCATCGATGCCCAGGCCCTTGGCGCGTCGTACCGAGTCCGCAAATCCGCTGATCACGATCACAGGCAGCCACCGGTAGAGGCCCTTGACCTCGGCGACCAATTCAAGACCATTGCGCTGGGGCATGCGGATATCGGTAATCAACAGGTCGAATTCATCCTGCTCCAGGTCAGTCAATGCCTCATCGACCGACGACACGCACGTCACGGTGAACCCGGCGGCCCGGAGGATGCGCAAGCATACCGCGCGAATTCCAGGTTCGTCATCCACGATCAAAATTCGCTTCGATCTCATCTGGGCACCTCCGAATGGTGCGCAAACGATCTCTGAGCAACTTGCATGCCATGGAAGATCGCGTCACACGCGGGAGGCCACAAGCAGTCCGTCTCTGATCGGGACGACCGATGGGATCCATCTCGGATCTGAGGTGATCATTCTGGTCAGTTCCCGGACACCTTGCGTAGCTGGCGAACGGTCGGTAGAAACAAAGACACGTCCTTGCCAGAACATGTTGTCGACGATCAGGATGCCGCCGGGACGGAGTTTCTCGGCGATGACCGGCAGGGAGTCCGGATATCCTTCTTTGTCGATATCATTGAAGATCAGGTCAAACCGCCCGTCCGCCCGGCGGAGTGTCTCCACGGCTTCGCCGACGTGGTACTGGATGATCTCGTCAAACCCGAGGGCGGCGAGGTGCACTCTGGCTCGACGCGATAAACCTTCGTCCCACACCACGTGGGAGACTGTGCCACCGCCGTTCTCTTGCACCGCCCGCGCGAACCAGGCGGTCGAGTAGCCGAACCCCGATCCCATTTCAAAGACGCGGCGCGCGCCAACGATCCGCGCTAGCAGGTAGCAGAACTGTCCCGCCGCCGGTCCGATGATCGGGAAGCGGACCTCGCGCGCGTAGGCCTCCATTGCCTGCATCTCCGGCGGGCGGGCGGGGACGAGCGATTCAAGATACTGCTTGAGGTGCGGGGCGAGCAACTCCGTGACCATGCAGATGGTCTTCGACGGGGCTGCGGCGTGTTCTTCTAGGCCCCCTTCCTCAAGCGGGAGCGCCGGCGCTTTGGCGGGGGTGGAACCTTCCCACCCTTGCGGCGGGCTTCCGAGAGCCCGATGGCAATTGCCTGCTTGCGGCTCTTCACACGCTTCCCGCTGCGGCCGCTGCGCAGCGTCCCGCGTTTCCGGCGGCGCATAGCAGACTCAACGTGTTTCTGTGCGGATGTCCCGTATCGAGCCATCGACTGTCCTCCTCTCACTAAGAGCATTCTTGCCCTCAGTCGAACACAATCAAAACGGCTTTCCACCTGGCTTGCCCCTGTTACGGAGATCGCGCATTGGGGAAAACGAACGTGGAGGTGAATCTCATGGAACAGAAGGGCAAGGAGACAGTGACCAAGATCCGGTGTCCGTTTTGCGGCGTCGAGTTCTCCACCGAGGAGGAACTCGAGATCCATAAGAAGGACACCCACCCGGGGGAATAGGTAACACAGAGAACGGTCATGGAACAGGGGCTGCGCGCTTCTCCCTGGGAGCTTGCAGCCCCTTCTCATTCGTGACGGAAGACGTATAATGCAACTGCCGGAGAGAGGTTCGCTCGCATGACCGATTCCATCATCGCGCTGAGCCTGGCCGTGCTCGCCGCGACCGCCGTTCTCGCGTTGGCATTCGCGATCCCCCTTGTCCGAGAACTCAGGCGTACCATGACACGCGTCAACGCCGCCCTGGCCCGGTACGAGCAGGATCTGGGGCCGCTCCTCGCGCAGGCGCGCGAGACGTTGTCAGAGATGCAGCGCAGCGCGGCGCGGGTGCAGGCGCTTACCGGCCGCGTCGACCGCACCGTGCGGCTGCTCGATCAGGCGGGCCGGGTGCTCTCGGGCATGCGCGTGACCGTTGGCCGGAGTGTGGCGCCGCCGGTGGCGACGGCGGCCGCGGTGATCGAAGGCGTCCGTCAGGCCGTGCAGTTCCTGTTCAGTTCTAAGGCTCCTGACGGCAGACGTGACGAAAACTGGGAACGGGACCATAGTCCAACGGGAGGAGGGAGCAGAGATGGCTGAGAGAACAGATTTCGCCGCCGGGCTGGTCGTTGGCGCGCTGGTCGGCCTCGGGGTGGGCATGCTGCTTGCACCGCAGTCGGGCCGCCAGACCCGCGAGCAGCTCCGCGACAAAGCGGACGAGATGAGCGGGCGGCTGCGGGAGACGGCGCAGGATGTATCCGAGCGCGTACGCACTCGGATGCGCGAGGGCGCCGGAGAGGTCGCCACCAAGATGAAGGATACGTTCGAGGAGACGACGGAGCGACTTCGCGGGGCCTATGAGCGCGGCCGGGATGCGATGCAGCAGAAGCGCCAGGATGTCCTGGAGACACTTAAGGCGAACGAGGAAATCTAGACCAGCGTGACGTTGCGGAGTAAGGAGACTGCCCGCCGGTCCATCCGTCGGGCAGTTTTCGTCAGTGTCGTAAGACAGGTGAGCCATGCCACATGCGCCGGACCGGATCAGGCCACTGGCAATCTGTGTGTTCACCTACGGCGGTCGGATCCTCGTGGCTGAGGGCTATGACCCGGTCAAGGGCGAGACGTTCTACCGTCCGCTCGGCGGCGCCATCGAGTTCGGGGAGCGAGGGGTCGATACCCTGGCCCGCGAGCTGCGCGAAGAACTCGACGCGGACGTCGTCGGTCTCCGGTTCCTCGGGTCGCTCGAGAACATCTTCGTCTATAATGGCCAGCACGGCCATGAAATTGTGCTTGTGTATGACGGCGCGTTTGCCGACCGCAGGCTGTACGAGCGGCCCGAACTCGCCGGTCGCGAGCACGACGGCACTACGTTCCGGGCAGTCTGGAAATCGCTCGACGACTTCCACAGCGATGCGGCCCCGTTGTATCCGGACGGTTTGCTTGCGCTAATCAGAGGCAGCGCATGATCCGGACGCCCAGCAATTCATCGAAGTTCATCAAATTAGTGGCATTTACAGAGGGGTCTGACCCCTTTGTAAATGGACTTTTGTGCTGGTCAGGCGGCCAATTCTCACGTGGGCGAGGGTTGGGGACGAACAGGGCCAATGTTAATCATATTGACGGTCTTCGATTAATATGGTAGCCTCCGGTCAGGAGGCTCAAGCTTCGGTATGGTGACACGGACAATTCCAATCACCCGCAGCTGCTGCGATCCCGATTGCCAGTCGACAGTCGCCCAGACGAGGTTCGACGAGGGCGAAATCGCCCAGCGGGCCGCGCGGCTCAGCGC
>JACPRY010000098.1 GCA_016193565.1 Armatimonadota bacterium | reverse complement strand
ATAGCGGAGCGGGTCGTAGCCGAGGATCGCCATGACGGCGACGTCGGACTCGGGCGCAATGCCTTTGCCGACGCTGATCACGGTCCCCTGGCGCCCTTCGGCGGCGAGCCGGTCGAGATGCGGCGTATCGGCGGCTTCGAGGGGAGTACGGCCGTCGAGTTCCGGGATCGGCCGGTCGCCGAGTCCGTCAAGGACAACGTAGAGGATCTTCTTCATGGAGCCATTACGCTTTAGCCGGTCGGTCTTGGCAGAGCATTCGAAGCCCACGCATAAAAGCGCTCTGCGTGATCGACAATCTCTTTCGCTTCCGAAACCGATAGCTCACGATCTTCGTAGGCGACTAAATTCTTCTTGGCCAGTCCCTTCCTTAGATGGCCTGTTGCCCTTGCGATACCAGATAAGTCCCGATCCCTGCCCAACAGATCGATGACTTCCAGATGTCCTTCACCGGTGCTCCGGATTGTCTGACGAAAGACGAGAACCGCGTCGGCTGCTGAGATCAGGCAGTGGATAGCATTGAGCGCAGCAGCACTCCACCATGCCCGCTCAGTAGCGATCCGCATGATGTCTCGAAATTCGGTCGCTCGATCCCAATAGATATGGTATCGGCTGCGCTCAACTTGCCGAACTCGCGGCACGCTTCAGGACCTCCCCAATAGAACGCCCGAACAGATGAGATCCCTGCGACCGGATTTCTTCCGTAACAGGCACCTTCTTGGCAACCATTTCCCGAAACGTACCGATATCTTTCACGTAAGGCGTCAGGGCCACCCCAAATCGCCTGTAGAAATCTGCGGCCGAATTCGACAAATCGGTCTCAAGTGAGTCAGCTTCCGACCTGCTTCGGACGAGGAATAGGATGTCGAAGTCGCTATGATCATCCTCCTCGTGACGCGCGTAACTTCCGAAGAGAACCGCGGAAATTACACGCCTCTCAAACCGTTTCTTTATGTACTCAACAGCTTCGTCAAACAAATCCCGTTCAAGGCGGAAAAGAGGCAGAAGTCCCTTTTCTACGATCACATTATCGTAGTGAAGCCTATACACGTAGGCGCGCCCGCGCCGCTGTGCACTGACCAGCCCGACCTCCGAGAGTCTTTTTAGAGCTCGGGCGGCGGCCACATGGTTAGTCCGGGCCTGTCGCGCAACTTCCCGACCGGTCAACTCTAGCCCAACCAGCCAGGGAGAAGCTAGGGACCGGAGCACTCGCACAAGCGCTGGTGTGCCCAGAATTGAATCTAGAGGACGCCTCAGTCGCATGCGTACATATTCCTTTGGTTACAAAGTGTAACATATGGATACAAATATGACCATACCGATAGGCTCGTAACCAAGTTTGCACGGACACCTCGGCTACGATAGAGCCTTGCGAAGCGCCTCGACGAAGGTATCGCTAAAAGTTCCCTTATACACCTCCTCCGCCGGACCCGACATGCGGATCGTCCAGTCGGACGCGACGGAGATCTGCAATTCGCCGCCCTGCATCGCGACGGTAACATCCCGGTTCGCCAGACCCTTCCTCACCGCGGCCGCCGCCACGGCGCAGGCGCTGCTGCCCGACGCCATGGTGTGGCCGGCCCCGCGCTCCCAGATGAGAATCGCGACCCGCTCGCGGTTCTTCACCTCGGCAAACTGGACATTGGTGCGGTTGGGGAACATCTGATGACGCTCGAGGAGCGGGCCGAGCCGCGCGAGATCAACCTCTTCAAGCTGCGGCACGAAGACCACGCAGTGCGGGTTGCCCACGGAAACGGCCGTGATCGTGAAGCGCTGTCCATCGACGTCAAGGTACTCGTTGACAACTTCGCGTGGCGGACCGGTCACCGGAATCTTCTCACTTTGAAACGTCGCCGCGCCCATGTCCACGGTGATCCGGTGCACCTGACCGCTGTTGAGGTGCATGGTCACCTTGACGATCCCGCCCGGAGTCTCCACCGTGAACTCCGGTTTCTTCACGAGACCGTGGTCGTAGAGATACCGGGCCAGGATCCGGAGCCCGTTCCCACTCTTCTCGGCCTCACTTCCGTCGGGATTATAGATGCGCAGTCCGACATCGGCCTTGGACGAGGGCGCGAGCGCCAGGATACCGTCGGACCCGATTCCGCGATGGCGATCGCAGATCTGCCGGATGGCCTCCGGCCTGAGTTGGAACGTCAGTTCGGATGGATCGAGGACGATGTAGTCGTTACCGAGAGCGTGCGATTTGACGAAGGTGTTGCGGGCCATAGTGGGTGCGTTCGGTACCCCTATGCCTTAAGCCCTTCTGTTCTTCCTCCGGAGGGCGTTTTCGACGAGACGGCTCAACAGGTCGGGGAAGGAAATTCCGGCTGCTCTCGCGGCATCGGGGAGCAAACTCGTGCCTGTCATCCCGGGAATCGTGTTGACTTCGAGCACGACGATGTCCGTGCTGCGGGCGATCATGTCCACGCGCGACATGCCTTCGCAGCCGAGCGCTTTATGGGCCCGCACCGCGAGCGCCTGCGCGCGTTTCGCAACATCCTCTGAGACGCGCGCAGGAATGATGTGCTCACTGCCGCCCGCAGCGTATTTGGCATCATACGTGTAGAAGTCGGCGTGGGGAACAATCTCAATCAGGGGAAGCGCGACCGGCTCGCCGGTCGCGGGGTCGTCGACGATTCCGCACGCCAGCTCCGTCCCCGAGATATGCTCCTCGATCAAGATGACCGGTCCATACGTGAACGCCAGCTCCACTGCCGGATCCAGCGCCGTGGGCTCGCGGACCAGCGAGACACCGATACTGCTTCCGACCGCGTTCGGTTTCACCACGCAGGGATAGCCGAGGTCGCGCGCCACCTGCTGATGCACGGGCCCCCGGTCGCGCCAGATGTTGGTGGTGATGCTGCGGTACCCAGGGACCGGGATGTCGTGCCACTCGAAGATCTGACGGCTGCGCAGCTTGTCCATCGCGAGCGCGCTCGCCAGCACGCCGGAACCCGTGTACGGAATGCCGAGGAGTTCCAGTAGTCCCTGCATCGTGCCGTCCTCGCCGAACGGACCGTGCATGGCGATGAAGGCGACGTCCACCTGCTCTGACTCCATGAACCGGTCGTAGGTCGTGGGGCGTAGGTCGTGGGATCTGACTAACGGGCTTCGGGCGTCGGGCTTCGGGCTTCGTGGCGCGCTCCCGTGTTCCCGCGCTTCCGCGCTCCCGGCTGTCAGCTGCAGCATGTCTGGACGAGGAAGCCATTTCCCTTCCTTAGTGATCTCTACGGGGAGGACACTGTACTTCTGTGGGTCGAGCGAATGCACGATCTGCCGCCCCGTCGTCATCGAGACTTCGCGCTCCGGCGAGGGGCCGCCCATCAGTACCGCGATCCGCAGCCGCTTCATCTTCCGTGTGATTTTCTCGTCATCAGCCTCTGACTCATGCTGGCTACCTCTCTTTTGCCCGCCAGGATGACTGTGGCGCCGGTAACAGGGAACCGCAGGCACATCGCGGAATGGTGCGTGAGTCGGGAACGCCCATGCCCCAACGCGACATCGAGATCATCCTGATGAGGCAGCTGGCCAGTTACCTCATCGTGCCGATCTTCGTCGTCGACACTGAAGGCGTGATGCTGTTCTACAACGAGCCCGCCGAGGCGTTGCTCGGCCGTCAGTTCGACGAGGCCGGCGAGATGCCGATGCGGGAGTGGACGACGATTTTCCAGCCGCGCGATGAGAACAACGCCCCCCTGCCGCCCGACGGCCTCCCCCTTGTGATTGCGCTCCGCCGCCGCGTCCCCGCCCAACGGCGGATTCGCATTACCGGGCTCGACGGCGTGGCGCGCCACCTCGAGATCGTCGCCTTCCCCCTGCAGGGCCAAGGCAACCGAATGCTCGGCGCCGCGGCGATGTTCTGGGAAGTTGACAGCAAACAGTGAACATTACGTTGTGGGGGACCCGCGGCTCGCTGCCCAGCGCCGGACCCGACACCGTCCGCTACGGCGGCAACACCTCCTGCGTCGAGGTACGGAGTGAGGACGGCACGCTCGTGGTGCTCGACGCCGGGACCGGGATCCGTCGACTGAATGCTACCGTGGAGCCCGAACTCAAGCGCGTCTACATCCTGCTCACGCATCTCCACATGGATCACATCCAGGGCTTCGGGTTCTTCGGCCCGTTGTTCCGACCGGACCTCGAGGTGCACGTCTTCGGCCCTCCCTCCACGACGCACGATCTGCGGACGCGCCTCACCAAGTATCTGTCTCCTCCGCTGTTTCCCGTGCGCCTGCGCGATCTTCCCGCACGCCTGGCACTGCACGACGTCCCGCTCGGCGGATTTGAGGTGGACGGTCTCCACGTCGATTGCAATCTCGTGACCCATCCCGGACCGACCGTCGGCTACCGTCTCACCGAGCGCGGCCGCACACTCGTGTACATCCCCGATCACGAACCGGCGCTTGGGGCCAGCCACGTTCCGAGGAGCCCGCAGTGGACGTCAGGATACGATCTCGCGGTCGGAAGCGACCTGTTGATTCATGATTCGCAGTACACGATGGCTGAATACGCCGAACGCGCAGGCTGGGGGCACAGCGCCATGCAGCATGCTGCGGCCGTGGCCGCCATGGCTGGCGTGAAGCGCCTGGTCACGTTTCACCATGACCCCACGCATTCCGACGATCTCCTCGACAACCTCGTCGAGGAGCTCCGCGGGACGTCGCGTCTGCCCTTCGAGCTGACCCCCGGTCAGGAAGGGATGGCGTTCCACCTCAGCTAGCATGCCGGAGGGAACTGAACGATCGGAATTCACGATCCGCGGAACGCGTTGGGCCCTCGAGCTGGCCCACGGGAGCGAGTCCGAGCGCAGGGCCGCCGAGCAGATCCGCCGGATCCTCAAGCGCCATGACCTCGCCAGGTGGACGTTTATGCGGACGATCAGGATCCAGGACGGCGCGATCCCCCACAGCCATCCTGTCCTCACATTGAACACCCGCAATCCAGACCGGGATGATATCGTGCTGGCGGGATTCATCCACGAACAGATTCACTGGTTCTTGGAGGAGCGGGCCGAGGCGGCGCTGGGTGCGATTGATGAACTGCGCGCGTCCTACCCGCGCGTTCCGTCGTCTCCGCCGGAAGGTGCACGGAACCAGTTCTCCACCTACCTGCATCTGGTCGTCAACGCGCTCGAGTATACTGCCCTGCGGGACGTGCTGGGCCCCGCGGAGGCTGACAGCGTGATGAAGATTCAGGCAAAGCGGATCTACCGGTGGATCTACCGGACGGTCCTCGCGGACTTTGACCGGATTCACACAGTGCTGGAGAGACACGGTCTTCTTATCTCCTGACGGCAAACTCATCCTCGCCGCCCGCGGCATCCGTACGTTTGCCTACGGCTTTCTGTCTATTCTTCTGGGACTGTATCTCGATGGCCTGGGATTCTCCCCGCTTCAGGTCGGTGCCGTTCTGACGACCACCCTCGCAGGATCCGCCGCGCTGACGATCCTGTTCACCTCGGTCGCCGACCGCTACGGCCGGCGCCGCATGCTGTCCGTGAGCGCGGTCCTGATGGCCGGCGCGGGGCTGCTCTTTGCACTGACCAACCGCTATCCGCTGCTCATCCTCGCATCGTTGACCGGGACGATCGGAGCAACCTCCGGAGAGGTTGGACCGTTCCTCTCGCTGGAGCAGACGATCCTCCCGCAGACGGTCCCGCCCCAGCGCCGCAACATGCTCTTCGGCATCTACAACACCGTCGGCGGGCTGGCCGGCGCCGCGGGATCGCTGTTTGCTGCCACGCCCGTGCTGCTGCAACGATGGCTGGGATGGACGGAACTGACTGCGCTGCGCATCATGTTCGTGCTCTACGCCGCCCTGGCCGGCATCGCGCTCGTGCTGATCCTGCGGCTCAGTCCTCGGGTCGAACTCTCGCCGGAAGATCGCGCGCTCGGGGGCGGCCTCCGTGAATCCAAACGCATGGTGATGAGACTCTCGGCGCTGTTTGGGCTGGACTCGCTCGCCGGCGGGTTTGTCGTGCAGAGCCTCATCGCGTTTTGGTTTCACCTGCGCTGGGGCGCCGGACCGGAACTGCTGGGACCGATCTTCTTGGGCGTGGGCGTGCTGCAGGCGGCGTCCTATCTCGTCGCCGCCCGCGTTGCCGATCGCATCGGGCTGATCAACACGATGGTGTTCACCCACCTCCCCAGCAACGTCTTGTTGATGCTCGTGCCGGCGGCACCCACGCTCGGGGCGGCAATCGCCCTCATCCTCGCCCGCCACGCGCTCGCCCAGATGGACGTCCCGACACGGCAGAGCTACACGATGACCGTCGTCGCGCCGGCGGAGCGGGCTGCTGCCGCAGGATACACCAACGTCGTGCGCAACCTGGCGCAGGCGGTGACGCCGGTCATCTCAGGATATGCGATGCAGGTCCTTTCACTCGGGCTCCCGTTTGTGATCGGCGGCGGACTCAAGATTATCTACGACCTCACGCTGTTTGCGATGTTTCGACACACTCGGGTGCGCGAGGACACTCGATGATACGAGGTGTCATCTTCGATCTCGGCGGCACGCTCACTGCGCGTATTGGGAATTGGGAACGGGCCAATGCGCAGGCGCTGCGGCAGTGGCTGCTCAGCCGCGGATATACGATCGACGAGGCGTTTGTTGAGGTGCTCGTCGGCGAGCGTGAGGCCACGTTCGCCGGGCGAACCGGCACGGGGGAGACTCGAGCGGAAGACGCGTTGCGACCCGTCCTGACGCGCTACGGGATTCGGGTGGATCCCGCATCCCTGGTCGCCAGCGAGAAAGCGTTCTTCGAGCCGGAACTACAGGCGATGCGTCTCCTTCCCGGCGCGCTCGAGTTGCTGGAGAAGCTGGATGCCCGTAGCCTGCGTCAAGGTCTGGCCTCGAACGCGTCTTCACATTACCTCATCCTCGAATGCTGCCGCCGGCTTGAACTGGACCGCTTTCTCGACCCAGTGATTTCCTCGGCCGCGGTGGGGTGGGCCAAACCCGATCCGAAGATCTTCGACGCGATCTTGCGGCAGTGGGGATGCCCGCCGTCTGCTGCCGTGATGGTGGGCGACACCGTGGAAGCGGACATCGTCGGCGCGTACCGCCGCGGGATGCGCTCGATCCTGTTGACCGCAGAGCGCAGACCCGATGAACCACTCGAAGTCGAAGGCATTCGCGCAGACGCCACCGCCGCGACCCTCGCTGAAGTTGAGTTCATCCTCGACGAGTGGTTGGATCGCTAACGAGCGGGCCTTCCCGCTCGTCATGCGCGACGCAGCGCCTGCTCGAAATCGTCCTGCAGATCGTCGGCGTCTTCGATCCCGACACTGACGCGGATCAGCGCCTCGCTGATACCGGCGGCCTGACGGATCTCTTTCGGCATGTGCACGCTGCTGATCCCCGCCGGATGCGAGACCAGCGTGGAGATCCCGCCCAGGCTGGTGGCCCGCCTGGGGATCGCGAGCGCTTCGAACACGCGGACGCTCGGCTCGTAGCCACCGCGGACCTCAAAGCTGAGCATCCCACCGAACCCACGCATCTGCCTGGACGCGACCTGGTGCCCCGGATGCGATGGCAATCCCGGGTAGTAGACGCGGTCGACAAGCGCATGCCCGGCGAGGAACTCGGCCAGGCGATGCGCGCTCGCGTTCTGCCGCTCCACACGTAGGGCCAGGGTCGCGAGGCCGCGGATCACGAGCCACGAGCCGAACGGGTCCGGCGTCGTCCCCAGGATGCGAACCTGGCGCTTCGCCCGCATGATGAACGATGCCGAGCCGGCGATGACGCCGGCGGTGACGTCATGATGACCGCCCAGGTACTTGGTCGCGCTGTGGACCACGACATCGACACCCTTCTCGATCGGCCGTTGATTATAGGGGGTGGCCCAGGTATTGTCGGCGATGGTGAGCGCATCGTGGGAGCGCGCGAGCGCCGTCACTTTCTCGATGTCCGTCACCCCGAGCACCGGGTTGTTGGGCGTCTCGATAAACAGCAGCCGGGTGTTGGGGCGCAGCGCCCGCTCGTAGGATTGGGCATCGGTGTCCGGCAGCAGCGTCGTCTCGATGCCGTAGGACGGCAGGACCTCGGCAAACAGCTGGTACGTCGCCTGGTAGGTGGCGCTTGGGGCGACCGCGTGGTCACCCGGCTTCACCGCGGCAAGGACGGCGCAGGATACGGCGCCCATCCCGGAGGCGGTTGCGAGCGCGTCCTCTGCTCCCTCGAGCAGCGCGACTCTCTCTTCCAACGACCGGGTGGTGGGGTTGGCCCAGCGGGTGTAGACGAATCCGGGCGGGATCTCTTGACCCAGCCGCGCCCCTTCTTCCACGGTGTCGTAATAGTACGTCGCCGTCTGATAGATCGGCACCGCGACCGATTTGTGCGTGTCTTCAAGTTTCCCGCCATGAATCGCCGTCGTCGTGAATCCCCAGTTCTTACCCATGGCGCGCTCCCCAACCGTGATTAGTGATTCGTGATTCGCCGGGGTTGACGATTCACCATTCACCATTCACCATTCACCTCGTGAAGTTCGGCGCCCACGTCAGCATCGCAGGATCGATTCATTTCGCCGTCGACCGCGCCGTGCGCATCGGCTGCGAGTGCCTGCAGATCTTCGTCGCCAGCCCCCGGCAGTGGCGCGAAATCCTCTATTCAGACGACGATTTGGATCTCTTCATCGAGAAGCGCCGGAAGGCGAAGCTCGATCCGCTGGTCGCACACACTGCCTACCTGATCAACCTGGCCGCCGCCGACATGGAGCTGTACCGGAAGTCTACGGGCGCCCTGATCTATGCGGTGAAGACGATGGACCGGCTGCACGGGTTGGGCGCGATTACGCACCTGGGTAGCCGGGGAAACCGTCCATGGCCCGCGGCGCTGGCACGCCTCCGGGCCGCGCTGGCAGTGGCGCTCGAGGCGACCGACCGCGCGATGATCATTATTGAGAATAGCGTCGGGGCCGGTGGCCAGATCGGCGGCTCCTTTGAGGAGATCGGCGACCTTCTCGAGGCGATGGAGTGGCACCCGCGCCTCGGCGTCTGCCTGGATTCCTGCCACCTGTTCGCCGCGGGATGGGACATTCGAGGACCCAAGGGCGTAAATGAAATGGTGAACGCTTTCGACAAGACCGTCGGGATCAAACGGTTGACAGCATTCCACCTCAACGATTCGAAGACGCCGCTGGGGTCAAAGGTGGACCGTCATGAGAACATCGGCGAGGGACGGATCGGCCGCGGCGGATTTCGCGCGCTTGTCAACCATCCCAAATTGACACGGGTGCCGGCGTTCATCGAAACCCCACACTTCGAGGCGGATGTTCCAGACCGAAAAAACCTCGACTTGCTCAAGCGGCTGCGGGGTCCAGGGAAATCGAGAGGATAGAGTCATTGCGAGCGAAGCGAAGCAATCGCCTATCAATAGGAGATTGCTTCGTCGCCTATGGCTCCTCGCAATGACTCCGAATCGCGTTACCTTCTGGTGGGCTGCGGGGGAGGCGTTAGCCGGAGGAAGAGGGTTTCCAGCGCGAGACGCGGATGGACATTCCTGCGAATGGCCTCTTTGGCCTCCTCGACCGCGTCGATGCGTGCCGTCAGGGTTTGTGCAGGGATCTCATCTGCCAGCTTCGCGATCGTATCTTTTCGGTCCAGGTTGATGAGCAGCGACTCATCCTGCGACTCTTGCCAGACCAGCACGTCCCGATACCAGAACAGCGCGATATCGAGCAGATCCTGCAGGGCGTCCTTCTCTTTGGCCATTTCTTCCGCGGCGTCCAGGCGGTCCAGAGCATCTGCGCGCTCGAGCCGTTGCAGTAGCTCCAGCGTGCGCTCCCGCATCTGCAGCGCATCCTCTGACGTCACCCAAGTGATCGCTTTGCCTAGCTGCCCGCCAGCCAGTGCCGCGATGAAGCGCGCTTTCCCCTTGGGCACGTTGTAGCGGGCGACCAGCGCCTCCTCGATCGCCGGCGCCGGCACCAGCAAGAACCTCACGAGCTGGCATCGAGAGACCACCGTCGGGAGCATCGGCACCGTCGACTCGGCGATGAGGATGATGACCACCCTGGGCGGCGGCTCTTCCAGCACTTTGAGGAGGCTGTTGCCCGCTTCGGCCAGCATCCGGTCGGCGTTCACGAGGATGTAGACTTTCCAGCGCCCCTCGTACGGCGGGTAGACGACTTCCCTCCGCAGCGCGCGGATCTGGTCGATACCGATCGCCGTCTTCGTCGTATCAGCAGGATCGAGGAGCAGTCCCCGGTCGACGTCGACGATCCGCACGTCTGGATGCTGGCCCTGCGGAATGCGCGTGCACGTGCGGCAGCTCCCGCAGGCGTCGCCTTCCGTGATGCGCTCGCAGTTCAGCAGCTGCGCGAACGCGACCGCGGTGTCGAACCGGCCCACGCCGGGCGGCCCGGCGAAGAGGTAGGCGTGCGAGACGCGATCGCCGCGCGCCGCCGACCGGAGCAACATGACCGCATGGTCTTGGTTGACGAGATCTCGAAACGCCATAAGAGATGAATCCACCCAATCTGTTGAATCAGTTGAATCTGTTGAATCTATTGGATCAACTGCATTCCGGAGAGGGTTGATTCAATGGATCCGACAGATTCAATGGATGCAATAGATTAGTTAAAAGCGCTCCATTCGTTCGACCTGCATGACGAACACAATAGCGCCGCCGACTTCGACCTTCACCGGGTAAGTGACGTACGAGTCAACGGGTTCAACGGCCGGCGGCATAGGACTCACGTACTGTTCGCGGCGGTGGCAGCTCTTCTGGATCGTGCCGAGTACTGTCGCCACCTGGTTGTCTTCGATGCCAACGAGGATCGTCGAGTTCCCTTCGCGGAGAAACCCGCCGGTGCTGGCCAGCATGGTGGCCTGGACGCCATCCTCCGTGAGGGCATCGATGAGCCGTCCCGCGTCTTTCTCCTGCACGATGGCTAGGACGAGTTTGATCCCCGCCACCTCCTGGAAATGAGGAACTGCTCCATCCGAGCCACGATCTCGTCGTGGACGATCTGCTGGGCGCGACCGCCATCGATCACCTGCACGCGGTTCGGCTGTTCGCGCGCGATTGTAAGGAATCCTTCCCTCACGCGTTCGTGAAACGACAGGGCTTCCTGCTCCAGTCGATCGCCGTGTCCGTCCCGGCCTTCCTTTCCGGCCGCACGGCGTGCGCGCGCGAGACCTTCCTCCGCGTTGATGTCGATGAGCACCGTGAGGTCCGGCATCAGCCCGCGTGTGGCGATGGCATTGACCTGCCGCACGACGTCGACTCCCAGGCCGCGGGCGTACCCCTGGTAGGCGAGCGATGCATCGACGTACCGTTCTGAGAGCACGAGCCGTCCCTCGCGCAGCGCCGGCTCCACGACCTCGCTCACGAACTGCGCGCGCGACGCCGCAAATAGCAGCATCTCGGTCTGCGGCGTCATCTCACGGTGCCCTTCATCCAGCAGCAGCAGCCGGATTCGCTCGCCGACACGCGTGCCTCCGGGCTCGCGCGTATACAGCACTGGATGCGTGGGGCGGAGGTGCTCGTAGAGGAGGCGCGCCTGCGTGGTTTTCCCGGCTCCTTCCGGCCCTTCAATTGTGATGAATAACCCTCTCATGCTGCGTTCCGGAAGGAGCCTGACAACGCGAAGACGCGACAACTGGACAACACGATTCGGTGTCGCGTTGTCGCGTTGTCCTGTTGCCGTCTGTTCATCTCGGGAAGATCACTACACGTCTGAAAGGATCCTCCCCTCGGCTCTCGGACGCCAGGCCGTAGCGCTGGATGAGCTGGTGCTGGAGCCGCCGGATGTAGGAGTTCTGCGACGAGAGCTCGACCGGCTGCGTGGTCGTGAGGACTTCGTTGATCGCTTCCTCGACCTCTCGGAGGGCGACTTCCTGTTCGTCCATGTCCTCGACGTCGAAGATGCCACGCAGGAATGCCTGGATCTGGTTCACGGTGTTGCTCTTCAGGATGTGCATCGTCTTACCGCGTGCGACCGCCTCGTGCAACTTCTTCGGCTGGCGCCGCTCCTGAGACTTGAGGGTGAGGACCATATCGGCGTCCGCGAGGTTGTCCGCGACGTAGGCCGGGACCCGAAGTTCCCGGATCGCCCGTTCCAGCCGGTCGCGGCTGACGGCGTACGGATAGATCCGCGTCACCTTGTGGCCCGGGCGGGTCGCGTCCTCCGAGGGCGGGGGCGCCATCGGGCCCTGCGGCGCCCACCGGTCGACCCGCGCGGCGGCCGCCGGCGCTTCGATCTGTACCTCGCCTTCCACCGTCCGGATCCGGGTTTCCGGACGTGGGGGCGCGCCGCGGAGGAAGCGATCGACGACGGTCGCAACGTCGTGATGCACAGCGAGGCGATCTTTCTCTTGAATCTCGATGACGACATCGAACGTGGCCGGGGCCTTGCGTTCTAGCACCGTCTTCTGGGTCCCGCGGCGGCGCGCTTCCTCGTCCGACAGGGTGACGGCCTGGATGCCGCCGACGAGATCCGACAGGGTTGGGTTCTGCAGGAGGTTGTCGAGCGTGTTGCCGTGGGCGGTCGCGATCAGCTGCACGCCGCGCTCGGCGATCGTCCTGGCGGCGAGCGCCTCCGCCTCCGTCCCGATCTCGTCGATGACGATGACCTCGGGCATGTGGTTCTCGACGGCCTCGATCATCACCGCGTGCTGGAGTTCCGGATGCGGCACCTGCATGCGCCGCGCGGCTCCGATGCCCGGATGCGGGATGTCGCCGTCGCCCGCGATCTCATTGGACGTATCGACGACTACGACGCGCTTGTCGAACTCGTCCGCCAGCACCCGCGCCGCCTCGCGCAGCAGCGTGGTCTTGCCGACGCCGGGACGGCCGACCAGCAGGATGCTCTTGCCGAGCTCGATCACGTCGCGCACGATGTCCACCGTGCCGACCACGGCCCGTCCGACGCGGCAGGTCAGGCCGATGACCTCGCCCTGCCGGTTGCGGATCGCCGAGATGCGGTGCAGCGTCCGCTCGATGCCGGCGCGATTGTCCTTGCCAAACGCGCCGACCCGGCTCGTGACGTGCCGGAGGTCCTCGGGCGCCACGTAGTCCTCGCCGAGGCTGATGACCCGGCCGGGGAAGCGCGCTTCGGGCTTGCGGCCCAGATCGAGCACGACCTCGAGCAGCGCTTCCTGGTTGTTCTGCCGCTCCAGCTCGTCCCGCAGATGCGAAGGCAGCACCTGGAGCAGCAAGTCGAGGTTGTCGGTGATCTGGATCTGTCTAGGCACCACGCACCGATCTCCTCCTCATGATACCCGCGT
>JACPRY010000143.1 GCA_016193565.1 Armatimonadota bacterium | reverse complement strand
GTGATCGCGGCTGAGGTCGAGGCCGTCAACCGGACGCTCTCATCGCCGGAACAGGTGAAGAAGTTTGCGCTGCTGCCCAAGCGCCTGTATCAGGAAGACGGCGAGGTCACGCCGACGATGAAGGTGAAGCGCAAGGCGATCATGGAGAAGTTCGGGGACGTGATTGCTGATCTGTACCGCGAGTAGGAGTTCTTAACGGTTCCCCGTTCCCGGTTCCCGTCTGGTGGTTTCTAGGCCCACCTGCGTTTCGCCTTGTACCGCTTGTAGCCTTTCACTGACGGTTCACGCGTTATGCCGAGGTACAGTTCCTGCACGTTGGGGTTCTCCAGCAGTTCCGAAGCCGCGCCTTCCAGCACCAGGCGGCCTCCCTCCAGCACGTAGCCGTAGTGGGCCACGGAGAGCGCCATGCGGACGTTCTGCTCGACGAGGAGAATCGCGGTGCCGTCGCGCTTGATCTCAGCAATGATGCGGAAGATCTCCGCGACCAGCCGCGGGGCGAGGCCCAGCGAGGGCTCATCCAGCATGAGCAGTTTCGGCCGCATCAGCAGCGCCCGCGCGATCGCAAGCATCTGTTGCTCGCCGCCTGAGAGGGTGCCGCCCAGCTGTTTGGACCGCTCCTTAAGGACGGGAAACAGCGCGTGTACTCGGGCGAGATCGTCGGCCACATCCGCGCCGTTACGGCGGGTGTAGGCGCCCAGGCGCAGATTTTCCTCGACGGTCAGTTCCGGAAAGACCCCCCGGCCCTCGAGCACGTAGCCGATGCCCCGGCGCGCGATGTCCTCCGGATCGAGGCCGTTGATGCGCCGCCCGGCGAATTCCACGCTGCCTTTCTCCGGCTGATCAGGAATCAACCCCATGACCGTCCGCAGCAGCGTGGTCTTGCCCGCGCCGTTGCTGCCGAGCAGCGCCACGATCTGCCCGGACGCAACGTCGAGCGACACCCCGCGCAGTACCGTCAGCCGCCCGTAGTACGCGGTCTCAACATTGGTGACTTTCAACAGTGGCTGCGCCATGGACACTCAACCACGAATCTATTGAATCCATTGGATCTCTTGAATCCATTGGATCTCTTGAATCTATTGAATCCGGCAGCGTTCGGTTCCAATAGATCCAATAGATTCAACAGATTCAAGATTCAATAGATTGCAGTTTCCCCAAGGTACGCCTTGATCACGTCCGGGTCCGCCTGAACCTCCGCCGCCGTCCCCTGGGCAATCTTCAGGCCGTGATCCAGGACGGTGATCCAGTCCGAAATCCCCATGACGAGTTTGAGATCGTGCTCGACGAGCATCACGGTCACGCCCATCTCTTCCCGGATGTCCCGGATGCGGAAGACCAGGTCGTCTTTCTCTTCCGCGGTCATCCCGGACGACGGCTCATCCAGGAGCAGAAGTTTGGGTTCGGTCGCCAGCGCCCGCGCGAGTTCCACCAGGCGCTGCCGCCCGAGCGGCAGATCGCCGACCCGGCGGTCACGCACCGCCTGCAGATCGAGAAAGTCCAGGATACGCTCGGCGACCTCGCGGTGCCGAATCTCCTCGCGCCGCCAGCGCGGACTGCCCGCTGCGGCGTCGAAGAAGCCGGCCCGGAAATGCAAGTGACGGCCGAGGAGCAGATTCTCGATGACCGTCATCCTGAGGAATAGTTCGATGTTTTGAAAGGTCCGGGCAATCCCGCGTCGGGCGACCGCGTCGGGCTTGAAACCGAGCAGCGGTTCGCCGTGGAACCGGACCGTCCCGCGGTCGGGACGGTACAGGCCGCAGATGCAGTTGAACAGCGTAGTCTTGCCCGCGCCATTAGGACCGATGACCGAAATCAATGCGCCCGGAGAGACCTGCAGATGAATGTCGGACAGCGCCGTAATCCCGCCGAAAGAGATCGTCAATTCGTTGATGTCCAGTAACGGTAGGGGCATCTGGGATGGCATGTCAGATGAAACGATCGGGGTGGAGCCGGTACCGGCCCCACCCCGAGCCGTCGGTTCGGGAATCAGAAACCAACGGGGTAGGTAATATCTGGTGTCAGCCGTTTGTACTGCCCGCCCTCCGACTTAACGATGTAGATCTTGTTGACACCCTGGCGCCGGTTGGGACCGAAGGTGACGCCGCGAACGACTTCGCCGTCCCAGTTGCTGATCGACTCCATTGCGGTGACGAATCGCTCGCGGGTCAGGTTCGAACCGGCTCGGCGCAGCCCTTCGAGGAACGGCTCCAGGAACGAAACACCTGCCACCGCATTGAACGGAGTGCGCGCGAGGGCAGGATTGATCCTGGTAATTGTCGCCAGCACCTCGTCCACCTTGCGGTCAGTGCCCGGGAGCGGGAAGTACGCCGCGAGGATGACGTCGTTCCACGCATCACCTGCCAGGACGAACATGGCCGGGTCGGCGAGCGCGGATGAAGAGAGCAGTCTCGGCCGGAACCCGATCTTCGCCATCTCGCGGACCAAGAGTGCACCGGCGGTGGGGTTGGCATAGAGGACGACCGCGTCGGCCTTGGATTCGCGCAG
>JACPRY010000023.1 GCA_016193565.1 Armatimonadota bacterium | reverse complement strand
TCACGAAAGGCCGTCGCGCTGCAGCTGAACGGCTCGACCCGCCGCCTGGACGTGACGATCCCCAAGGGCGTGCGCGACGGGCAGACGATCCGCCTGAGCGGCGCACTTGATGGCGGCGACCTCTACCTGACGATCAAGGTGCAGCCACACACGCGGTTCGAGCGCCGGGACGACGACATCGTGGTCGACCTGCCCGTGTCCCTCAGCGAGGCGATGCTGGGCGGGAAGGTCGAGGTGCCGACGCTGGAAGGTTCCGTGGAGATGGCGATTCCTCCTGAGACGCAGAACGGGCAACTGTTTCGCTTGCGCGGGCAGGGCATGCCGAAGCGCACCGGCGGCCGGGGCGACCAACTGGTTCGGGTAGAGGTCACCCTCCCGAAGAAGCTTTCGGCACGCGAGAAGCAGCTGTTCGAGGAGTTGGGGAAATTGAGAAAGGAAAATCCGCGACAGCGGTAGGATCGAGATGGCGATTCGATTCGATAAGTTCACGGAAAAGGCTCAAGAGGCTTTACTGAGTGGGCAGGAGTTGATGCAGAAGTTCGGGCATTCGCAGGTGGAGCCCGAGCACCTGCTGCTGGCGCTCATCGAGCAGTCAGAGGGGATTGTGCCGGCGATCATCGACCGCGCCGGCGCGAACACGCAGGCCGTACGCGGGCGGCTGCGCACTGAGCTGGAGCACCGGCCGCGCGTGCAGGGCCAGACCCCGGCCGAAGGGCTGTATCTCAGCGTGGCGCTCCGTCAGGCAGTGGAGACCGCGCAGCAGGAAGCCCAGCGCCTGCACGATGAGTACGTCAGCACCGAGCACCTGCTGCTGGGCATCGCGGCGCAGCGCGACAGCCTCGCCTCTCGGGTGCTGGCGGAAGCCGGCCTCGGGCAGGACGTCATCTACCGCGTGATGCAGGAGGTCCGGGGCAGCCAGCGCGTGACCGATCCCAATCCCGAGAGCAAGTATCAAGCATTGGAGCGGTACGGCCGCGATCTGACCAAACTCGCAGCCGCGGGGAAACTCGATCCGGTCATCGGCCGCGACGAGGAGATCCGGCGCGTCATTCAGGTGATCAGCCGCCGCACGAAGAACAACCCCGTGCTCATCGGTGATCCCGGCGTCGGTAAGACCGCGATCGTTGAAGGCCTCGCACAGCGCATCGTCCGCGGCGACGTCCCGGAAGGCCTGAAGCACAAGCGGATGGTGCAGCTCGATCTCGGCGCGGTCGTGGCGGGGACGAAGTTCCGCGGCGAATTCGAGGAACGCCTGAAGGCGGTGCTCAAGGAGATCGGCGACGCCGCAGGTGAGATCATCCTCTTCATCGACGAACTGCACACCGTCGTCGGCGCCGGCGCCGCCGAGGGCGCGATCGACGCGTCCAACATGCTCAAGCCGATGCTGGCGCGCGGCGAGCTGCGGACGATCGGCGCTACTACCCTGGACGAGTACCGCAAGCACATCGAGAAGGACGCCGCCCTCGAGCGGCGCTTCCAGCCCGTGCTCGTCGGCGAGCCGTCAGTCGAGGAGACGATTTCGATCCTCCGCGGCCTGAAGGAGCGCTACGAGGTCCACCACGGCGTGCGCATCACTGATGCGGCGGTGATCGCCGCCGCGACGCTGTCCGACCGCTACATCAGCGAGCGCTTCCTGCCCGACAAGGCCATCGACCTCATCGACGAGGCGGCGAGCCGGCTGCGGATGGAGATCGACAGCAAGCCGGTGGAACTGGACGAGATCGACCGGCGCATCATGCAGCTGGAGATCGAGCGGGAAGCGCTGCGCAAGGAACTTGACACCGCGAGCAAGGAGCGGCTCGAGCGCGTTGAGCAGGAGATCACGCAACAGAAGTCCGAGAGCGAGCGCCTGCGGACGCAGTGGGAAGGCGAGAAGCGCGCGATCAGCGCCATCCGCGAAACGAAGGAAAAGATTGAAGAGACGCGGCGCAAGATCGAAGAGGCCGAGCGTCGGGCAGACTTGGAGACGGCGGCGCGACTGCGCTACGGCACGCTGCGCGAACTGCAGCAGCAGCTGGCCTCACAGGAGAAGGCGCTGACGGACGCGCACCGCGGACAGCACCTCCTCAAGGAAGAAGTGGACGCCGAGGACATCGCGGAGGTCGTCGGCAAGTGGACCGGCATCCCCGTCACGCGCCTGCTGGAAGGCGAGATGCAGAAGCTGCTCAAGATGGAGAGCCGTCTCCACGAGCGAGTCGTCGGCCAGGACGAAGCAGTGGCTGCGGTGAGCGATGCGATCCGGCGGGCCCGGGCGGGCCTGAAGGATCCCCGCCGGCCCATCGGCTCCTTCGTGTTCCTGGGTCCCACCGGGGTAGGGAAGACCGAGCTCGCGCGGGCCCTGGCTCAGCAGCTGTTCGACGATGAAGAAGCGATGATCCGGCTCGACATGTCGGAGTACCAGGAGAAGCACACCGTAAGCCGGCTCATCGGCGCGCCGCCCGGGTATGTCGGGTTCGACGAAGGCGGGCAGTTGACTGAGGCGGTGCGGCGCCGGCCGTATCGGGTCGTGCTGTTCGACGAGATCGAGAAGGCGCACCCGGATGTCTTCAACATCCTGCTGCAGATCCTCGAGGACGGCCGGCTCACGGACGGCCACGGGCGCACGGTGGATTTCAAGAACACCGTCATCATCATGACGAGCAATCTTGGCAGCCGTTACTTGCAGCACCTGGACCCCAAAGATGCGGCGCAGTTCGAGATGGCGCGCGTGCAGGTGCTGGACGAGGTGCACAAGGCGTTCCGGCCGGAGTTTCTGAACCGCATCGACGAGATCATCATCTTTCATCCGCTGTCCGCGGATCAGCTGCGCCAGATCGTCGACCTGCAGCTGCGGGAACTGCACGACCGGCTGGCGGCGCAGAAAATCGAGCTCCGGGTGACCGACGCGGCCAAGGATTACCTGGCGCGGGAAGGATACAACCCGGACTTCGGCGCGCGGCCGCTGCGGCGCCTCATCCAGCGTGAGCTCGAGAACCGCGTGGCCAAGCTGGTGCTCTCAGGCGAGCTCAGGGAAGGGACCGAGGCCGCCGTGGACTTCAAGAACGGCGAACTGAGGATCACTATCGGCGAGCGCGTGGCCGCGACCCCGTAGTCGTTTGGGAGTCCGCTATTCTTGAACTCACTGCATTCATCAGCGGCGCCGTTCTCCTGGCGCTCGAGATCATCGCCAGCCGCATCATCGCCCCCTATTTTGGCAACTCGATCTATGTGTGGGGCAGCCTGATCGGTGTCTTCTTGGGCGCCCTGGCGGTCGGATACTTTCTTGGCGGAATCGCGGCCGACCGGTGGCCGTCGAGGGCCGTCTTCTCCGGTGTGGTGTTTGTCGCGGGAGCGCTGGTGATGTTTATTCCGGCGGTTGCGCCCAGGCTGCTCGACGCGATCGGGCTGGCCGACCTGGGCCCGCGCGTGAGCCCGCTCATGGCCGCACTCGCTCTCTTCTTTCTTCCGGGCGTGGTCATGGGGATGGTGTCGCCGTTTGCGGTGCGCCTGCGTGCCCAGACGGTGGCCACGATCGGGAACGTGGCCGGCATGCTCTACGCGCTCTCTACAGTCGGGAGCATCACCGGCACGCTGCTCGCCTCATTTGTGCTGATCGCCGTGATGGGCCTCAGCCAGATCGTGTACGTGCTGGGCGGGACCCTGCTGGTGCTCGCGATGGTGGGCTGGCTGCACGGGCGGAGGATCGGCACGGCGGTGGGCGGCGCGGTCGCTTCAGTCCTGCTGGCCGTGAGCCTACCGCTGGCATCCTCGCCGCCCCCCGAGATGATCCGCTTCGTCAAGGACACCGTCTATCACCGCATCACCGTCAGCGACGAGTTTCAGATCCGCTACCTGAAGCTCGACAACTACTGGCAGAGCGGGCTCGACCTCACGGAACCCCGGCGAACGGTGTTTGGGTACTCGGACTACCTGCATCTGCCCTTGCTGTTCCGGCCCGACGCGCGCCGCGTGCTCATCGTTGGTCTCGGCGGTGGGACGGTGCCCGCACGGTATCATCAGGACTACGGGAACCTGCGCGTCGATGTCGTCGAGCTCGACCCCGTGGTCATCAGAGTCTCCCGGCGCTACTTCGGCGTTCCGTCGGACGACCGGCTGCGATCCGTGGCGCAGGATGGCCGGCTGTACATCGCGCGGACGAGTGAGCGGTACGACATCGTCCTCCTGGACGCGTATCTGATCGATACGATTCCTTTTCATCTGGCCACACGTGAGTTCTACCAGGTCGTGAAGGCCGCCCTGACGCCGGGCGGGGTCGTCGGCTCTAACATCATCGGCGCGCTGAGCGGCCCCCGGAGCGCCCTGTTCCGCGCGATGTATAAGACGTTCCGCGAGGTCTTTGCCACCGTGTACGTGTTTCCGGTTGATTGGAGACGGTACGGTGGCCCCGAGTCACTTCGCAACATCATCGTGATCGGCACGGACCGGCCGGCGCTGTCGATGCAGGACATCCTGGCGGCCGCGGAGCGGGCAGCTCAGACGCCCGGGGTGACGCTGCCGCGGTTTCTTGATGCCGCCGGTGACCTTTACTCCGAGCCGATTCCCACATCCGACGTGCCGCTGCTGACGGATGATTACGCCCCCGTGGAACTATTGATACAAAGACGTTAATAGTTGGTCGTTTGTCGTTGGTCGAGCAAGGGCTATAATTGAGGTTACTCGATTATCGACAAACGACGAACGACCAACGGTAGTCGTTGGGCACCTCGAGATGCCAGTTCTAAAATTGTATATCGGTGACGTGGTGCAGACGCGCAAGGCGCACCCCTGCGGCAGCGACCAGTGGAAGATCGAGCGCCTGGGCGCGGACGTGGGCATCCGCTGCCAGGGCTGCGGCCGCTACGTGCTTATGGAGCGGCCCCGCCTCGAACGCCGCATCAAACGCTTTGTCAGCCGACCTCCTGAGGCTCAAATAGAATAACGGTCCATTGCGTCCATTGCGTCTATTGAGTCCTTTGCGTCAAAGACAGATCATGCAGGGAGACGCAATAGACGCAACAGACGCAATAGACTCAATGGACCTTGGTTTGGGCAGGTTGAGTTGAAGGTGTAATATGCGCATTTACGCCAGGGGGGTCGCCATCGCGGGGTGGGCGGCGCTGGTACCGCTGCTCCTGGTCACCCCCGTACCGCAGGTCGAGCCGCTCCTCGGATTGGTCGCGCTCGCCGTTGTCTCCGAATGGCTGATGGTCCCGCTGCCCCGCGGCGGATTTCAATCGGCCGGCGTCGCGGTGGCCGCGGCCGCGCTGCTGCTCGTCGGCCCCGTGTACGCCGCGCTGGTCATGGGCACGGCCGTCGTGATCGGGAACGGCCTGCTGCACCGACGCCCCGGGCTCAACACGGTCTTTCAAAGCGGGCAGTACATCCTCTCCATGCTCATCGCGGGCGCCACGGCCCGCCTGCTGGATCCCGAGCTGTCGGTGTTCAGCGCGCCGCTCTTCCACGGCACGGCCGACATCCGGTTTCTCCTGGCGTTTCTCGCCGGCATCACCGCCTACATCGTCGGCAGCAGCCTGCTTGTGAGCGGCATGGTGGGAGCGCTGCGCGGCGCGAGCTTCCTGAACGTCTTTGCCGCCAACATCCTGTGGGAACTGGTGAACAACCTCGCCTTCGGCACGTTCGGGCTCGTCCTGACACTCATCTACGCGCGTGCGCTTCCGATCAGCGCGATGATCCTCGCCGTGCCGCTGCTGCTGGTCGGATACATCTTGATGCTCTATACGACACGCGAGCAGACGTACCAGGAACTCGAAGTCCTGCAGGCCGTGAGCCGGGCGTCTGCGGCGCTGGACTTTGAACAGCTGGCGCAGACGATGCACGAGCAGATCAGCCACGTCATGCCGGCCGACAGGTTCTATGTCGCGCTCTACGATGCCGGGCGTGAGCTGCTGTCGTTTGAGTACCTCGTGGATTCCGGGAAACGGTTCCCCCGGGAGCGTCACCCTGTCGATCCAATCAACCGGGAGATTCTCACCCGCGGCCGTGCGACGCTGATCAACCGCACACCTGACGAGATTGAGCAGGACACGCCGGCTCGCGTGGGCGACACCGACCGCGCCAGCGCTTCGCTGCTCTTTGCGCCGCTGCTCCGTGGCGCGAACGTCATCGGCCTGCTGTCGGTCCAGGCGTACACCTTCCAGGCGTACACCGATCGCGACCTCAAGCTCATTGAGGCCATCGCCGCGCAGGCCGCGACCGGTATTGAGAACGCGACGCTCCTCTCCCAGGCCAGGCGCCGTGCCGCAGAGATGGATCTGCTGAACCGGGTCATGAGGGCGGCTTCGGAGGCGATGGACCTGAAGCAGCGCTTTCGTCGGGTCGTTGAAGAGATCGCGGCCGCGATCGGGTACACGCACATCAGTATCTATCGGCGAGAAGGCGACTACCTGACGCTGCAGGCCCAGGTAGGATATGAGGACGCCTATGAGACGATCCATATGACCAAGGGAGTGATGGGACGGGTCGCCCGAACGGCGACTCCAGTGCTCATCCCGGATGTAACGGCCGATCGCGATTACATTTCCGCTCATCCAGCGATTCAGAGCGAGGCCGCGGTCCCGATCACGGTCGACACCCGCGTGATTGGTGTGCTCAACGTCGAAGCCGGCAGCAGCCGGCCGCTCCTGCCCACGGACCTCGAGATCCTGATCACGCTGGCCGGCCAGCTCGGAGTGGCCGTGCGCAACGCGATTCTATACGAGGAGGCGCAGCGCTCGCGTGACGAGCTCTCCGTGCTCTACGAAGCCGCGAAGACGATCAGCAGCTCGCTGGAGGTCGCCGCGGTGCTCAATAACCTCGTTCAGGTGAGCTGCCGCGCCTTCGGATACGAATACGGCGCGATCCTGCTGACCGATGACCGGTCCGGCGACCTTACGGTCGAGGCGATCTACGGCTACGCGCCGGAGATTGCGGGCTTGCGGATTCCGTTCGGCAAGGGCATCACGGGCACAGTGCAGCGCACGGGCAAACCCGAGATTGTCCAAGATGTGACGAACGACCCCCGCTACATCAAAGGCGACGATCGCGTCGTCGCTGAGATCGCGGTCCCGCTGATCAGCGAGGGGCGTGTCATCGGCGTGTTCAATGTGGAGAGCACCCGCCGCGGCGCGCTGGGGCAGCGCGACCTCGACCTGCTCTCGACGCTGGCCGGGTACGCCACGATTGCCATCCAGAACGCGCGGCTGTATGAGCAGGCGAAGCACCTGGCGATCACGGACGGGCTGACGGAACTCTTCAACCACCGCTACCTGCACGAAGCGCTCGAGCGCACGTTGGAGCGCTGCAACCGCGACGGCCAGCCGCTGGCCGTCATCATGCTCGAGATCGACAAGTTCAAGCGCTACAACGATACGTACGGTCACCAACGCGGCGACGAGGTGCTCCGCATCGTGGCGGATCTGCTGCGCAAGGGCAGCCGCCCGTCGGATATCGTCGCGCGCTACGGGGGCGACGAGTTCATGATCGTGCTGCCCAACACGAGCAAGGACACCGCGGAGGATGTGGCCGAGCGCCTTCGCCGTGCGGTGGAAGCATATCCCTTCCTCCTCGGCGAGAACATCGTGACCGCGGTCACCCTCAGCGTCGGTGTCGCCGCGAGTCCGGACGACGGAACGGCCATTGATTCAATCGTCGACGCAGTCGACCACGCCCAGTACACTGCGAAACGCTCCGGCGGCAACAAGGTGCACGTCGCGAAAGTCTAACCGTAACTGCAGGGCTTAGGGCATAGGGCTTGGGGCTTAGATGTGTAAGTCGTAGTTTTGCCTAAGCCCTAGGCCCAAAGCCCTAAGCCCTATGCCACTGTCCGTCGGGATCGTCGGTCTTCCTAACGTTGGCAAGTCCAGCCTCTTCAACGCGCTGACGCGCGCGGGGGCCCTGGTGGCAGGCTACCCGTTCACCACGATTAAGCCCCACCGCGGGATCGCCGGCGTTCCGGATCCGCGGATCGACGCCATCGCCGCCGTCACGCACCCCGACCGCGCCGTCCCCGCCGCCGTGGAGTTTGTCGATATCGCCGGGCTCGTGCGCGGCGCGCACCGCGGCGAGGGACTAGGCAACCAGTTCCTGGCGCACATCCGCGAGGTCGACGCGATCGCGCATGTCGTACGCTGCTTCCCGTCCGCCGACATTCCGCACATGGAAGGGGAGATCGATCCCGTAAGAGACATCGAGATCGTCGAGACTGAGCTTGCCCTGGCAGATCTCGACGGCGTGGGACACGAGCTCGAGCGCGTGCGAGTGCGGGTCAAAGCTCAGGACCAGTGCGCGATCGAAGCAGCAGCGGTGCTCGAGACGGTGGTGGACGATCTCACACGCGGCATCCCGGTGCACCGGCTCATTCCTGATCCTCGCCGCGACGAAGTGCTTCGTCCCCTCCGCCTGCTCACCGGCAAGCCGGTGCTCTACGTGGCGAATATCGCCGAGACCGATCTTCCCGCCGGTCCGTGCGCGGAGGCGGTCGCAGGCTACGCGCAGTCCCAGCGGGCGGCGGCGCTGCCGCTCTCGGTGAAGCTCGAGGCAGAAGCCGCAGAGCTCGGGGGGCAGGGGGCCGAAGAGCAGCTCGCCGCGTACGGCTTGACAGAACCGGGTCTGCTTCGTCTGATCCGGGCGGCCTATGACCTGCTGAAGCTCATCACGTTTTTCAGCACGGCGTCCCGTGAGGTGCGTGCCTGGCCGGTGCCGCAGGGTACGCGCGCTCCGCAAGCCGCCGGGCGGATCCACTCCGACATGGAACGCGGGTTCATCCGCGGCGAGGTAATCAACTGGCGGACCCTGGTCGAGGCCGGGTCGATGCAGGCCGCACGCGATCGCGGCCTCGTGCGGCTCGAGGGAAAAGAGTATGTCGTGCAGGACGGAGACGTTATCCTCTTCAGGTTTGCGGGATAGTCGCCCTATTCCCCAATCCTGCAGTTGAGTGCTATAATCGGTGAGCCCCGCGACCGCTGTCGGGGGTTTCTTACGTTTGTTCGGAGGTATTTGGGTGAAGAGCTACGACCTCGTGTATGTCGTCCGTCCGGACCTGGAGCAGGACGC
>JACPRY010000142.1 GCA_016193565.1 Armatimonadota bacterium | reverse complement strand
TTCCAATTCGAGCCGCCGCTCCTGTCCCGGCGTGCCCGGTTCAGCGATCCGAGGCGCACGGCGCGTCGAGGTTGCGAAGCGGGCATTGCCGCGCCCGCCGCGACCGCCCCGGGCTGCCACAGACCGTTGGCCGTGCTGCGCCAGATCGGCGATAAGGTCTCCCGTGGATACGTCTTTGATCACCGTACCGACCGGAACAGGAACAATCAGCGACCCACCACGTTTCCCGTGGCGGCCGCTGCCTTCTCCGTGGCTTCCATCTTGCGCGTGGAAACGCCGGCGGTGTTGGAAGTCCAGCAGCGTGGACAGGCTTTCGTCGGCCACGAGGATGACGTCGCCTCCGTGACCGCCGTCCCCGCCATCAGGCCCGCCTTTGGGGACGAACTTCTCCCGGCGGAAACTGACACAGCCCTTTCCGCCGTCGCCCGCTTTGACGTGGATGATTGCTCGATCAATGAACATGACTGACTAACACCAGGGGCTTGGTCCGCGCAGCATGCGGGCCAAGCCCCTACCCTGCAGAGGAAATCGCGCTACGCCTGTGCCGGATGCACGCTCACCTGCCGGCCGTCGCGTCCCCGCCGCTCCCAGGCCACCACACCGTCGACGAGGGCAAAGATCGTATCGTCACGCCCAAGGCCCGCGTTCGATCCGGGCTTGACCTTGGTGCCTCGCTGACGCACGATCACACTGCCCGCGGTAACGAACTGCCCGGCAAAGCGCTTGATGCCGAGGCGCTTGCTCTTGCTGTCCCGCCCGTTGCGGGACGACCCCATGCCCTTCTTATGTGCCATCTCGATAACCCCTTCGGTTCAGAAATTTCGACCTACGTGAGCGTGATGTCTTCAATTCTCAGTGTGGTGTAGTCCTGCCGGTGCCCGGTCTTCCGCCGGTAATGCGACTTCGCCTTGTACTTGAACACTACCAGTTTCTTCCCCCGGCCGTGGCCGACAACCTTGGCCTGCACCTTCGCGCCCTTCACGACCGGCGCGCCGACCTCGACCTTCTCGCCGTCGGCGACGAGCAGCACACGGTCGAGCGTCAGCTCCTTGCCCGGCTCCGCGTCGAGCCGCTCAACCTGAACCGTGGTGCCCTTCTCGACCTTGTACTGCTTTCCGCCGGTTTCGATCACTGCGTACATGTCAATCCCCGTGACGCGTGACGCGTGACGCGTGACTCGCAACTACACGACCGCAGGCGAGTCACGAGTCACGAATCACGTGTATTTTGGCCGCCGTATTCTATCACATCAGGAGCGACCGAGCAACTTGAGCAGCCGGCGCACCAGCCCGTCGCGATGATCATTCGCAGCCGCGGCGACGGCCAGTTCCTCATCGACGTCCCGCTCGTTATACACCAGCGTGTCATCGCGCTCCCGGTCCAGCCAGAACACCTGGCCGCGCCGCTCGCGCAGCGCCTCTTCGCGCTCGAGGTCGTCCGCCCGATCGGCTTCGACCACCCGCATCCGTTCCAGGTGCATGCCCTCACGGCCCCGCACCACGAGGCGATGCGCGGTCTGGTCCTCCAGCTGCCGGACCCATGAGGCCCCGTCCCGGAACAACTCCCCGTGCACGTCAGGATGGACCTCTACCAGGACCGCGGCGGCTGAGGTCGTGCGCATCAGCCGGCGCACTTCCCGCCGCGTCCGCATGCTCATCGTCTCCGGAGAAAGCACCCGGCCGCGCCCTTCGCAATACGGGCACGGAATTCGCATGACCTCCTCGAGATCTTGATACACGCGCTTGCGTGTAATCTCGACGAGCCCAAGCCCCGTGAGATCAATGATGTGGATCTTCGAGCGGTCCTTGCGCACCGCCTCGTTGAGGGCCTGCAGGACGCGGTTGCGGTGCGACTCGTTTTCCATGTCGATGAAGTCGACGAGGATGATGCCGCCGATGTCGCGCAGCGTGATCTGCCGGACGATCTCGCCCACGGCTTCGAGGTTGGTGCGGAAGATGGTCGTGGCCAGATCGGTCTTGCCGACGTACTTCCCGGTGTTGACGTCGATCACCGTCAGCGCTTCCGTCCGGTCGATCACGATGTAGCCCCCGGAGCGCAGCCACACCTTCCTGCGCAGGGCCTTCTCGAGCTCGCGCTCCACGCCCGTCGCCTCGAACACCGGCTCGCTGCTGCGGTGCAGCACCAGAGCCGGCTTCAGCTTCGGCGCAAACGAGGAGACGAGATCCTGGACGCGCTGGAACTCCTCCGGCGAGTCGATCAGGAACCGGCTCACGTCCTCAGTGAAGAGGTCCCGCACCACCCGCCGGATGAGGCGCAGGTCTTGATAGACGAGGGCCGGGGCGCGGCTGTTCTTCGACCGCTCTTCGACCCGGTTCCAGAGTTGCAGCAGGAACTGGATGTCATCCGCGAGGTCCTTTTCGCTGGCGCCCTCGGCCGCCGTGCGGACGATCACACCCATCCCCTTCGGCCGCAGCTTGTCGGCGAGCTGGCGCAGGCGCCGGCGCTCCTGATCGTTCTCGATCCGGCGGCTGACCCCGACGTAGTTGACCGTCGGCATGAGCACGAGGTAGTACGCCGGCAGCGCGACATAGGTCGTCACGCGCGCGCCCTTGGTGCCCATCGGCTCTTTGGTGACCTGGACCAGGATCTCCTGACCGACCCGCAGCCGCTGGGCGATCGCGCCGCGGCCGAACGAGTCGTCGACCTCTTCTCCGGCCAGACGCTGGGACCGGATATCCCCCACGTGCAGGAATGCATTGCGCTGCAGGCCGATGTCGACGAACGCCGCCTCCATGCCCGGGAGCACGTTGGCGACGCGACCTTTGTAGATGTTCCCAGCGAGCGGCTCGCCGCGCTCGATGAAGAAGTTCACTAGCTGGCCGTCCTCGAGGACGGCGACCCGAGTCTCGAATGGTTCAATGTTTGCGATGATTTCCTTCGACATTGAGGACTCCTTACCGAGAAAGCTAGAACAGGATTTTCTTGCGTCTCATCCCAATACTCAGCAAGACGCCGGTCGCCATCAGCATCACGACCAGCGCGCTCCCCCCGTGACTGATGAACGGCAGCGGAATTCCCGTAATCGGCATCAGGCCCACCGTCATGCCGATGTTCACGAAGACGTGGAAGGCGATCGTGCTCACCACGCCGAGGGCCATCAGCGTCCCCAGCCGGTCCTTGGCCTGGTAGGCGATCGTCATCCCGCGCCACAGCCAGATCGCAAACAGCACGAGGACGACCAAAGCGCCCAGAAAGCCGAGTTCTTCACCCACGATGGTAAAGATGAAGTCCGTGTGCTGCTCGGGGATGAAGTTGAGCAGGTTCTGCGTCCCGTGGAGCAGCCCTTTGCCCAGCAGCTGTCCGGAGCCGACGGCGATCTTCGACTGAATGAGCGCGTAGCCCGCACCCTGCGGATCCACGCCTGGATCGATAAAGACAATGAGCCGGCGGCGCTGGTAGTCGTGGAGCATCTGCCAGAGCACCGGCATGGCCAGGAGCGTGCCTGCGCCGAGCACCCCCATCACGCGCGCCGGCGCGCCCGCGGCGAACAGCATGGCGGCCGTGATGGCAATCAGGACCATGGCCGTGCCCAGGTCCGGCTGCTTCACGATTAGCCCCACCGGGACCGCCGCGATCAACAGCGCGGGAACGAGACTCCGCCAGGATTCAAACTCCTCACGCACGTGCAGGGTTCTCGCGAGCACGATGACGAGCGCGAGTTTCGCCAGTTCAGACGGCTGGAAGCCGCCCAGCGGCCCCAGCGGGATCCACCGCTGCGCGCCCATGGTCGTGCGACCGAAGAACACTACGACCAGCAGGAGCAGCAACGACCCGCCCAGGATGGGTCGCCACGCGCGGGCAATCGCCTGGTAATCAACGGCCGCCGCCAGCGCCAGCAGGATCAAGCCGAGCGCGGCGTGCATCAGACGGACCTTGACGAAGCCCATCGGATCGCCGGTGTTCTGGGTGGCGCTGTAGATGATCACCGCGCCGAACGTCATCAGCGCTAGCGTCGTGCCCAGCAGCGTCCAGTCGAGGTAGCGCAGCAGCCGGCGGCTCATGGCCGCGCCTCCGAGGGGACGCGTCCCGCCCGCGGCTCCGGCGCCCCCTGGAGAAACGCTGCCTGAAAGACTCGCCGGACGATCGGCGCGGCCGCAAGACCGCCGCGGAACCCGTGTTCCACGAAGGCGACCACGACCACGCGGGGCGCCTGTGCCGGTGCGAACCCGGCGAACCAGGCGTGCGGCTTCCCGCGTGGGTTTTCGGCGCTGCCTGTCTTGCCGGCGATCGGCAGGCCTTTCACGGCGGCGGCTGTCCCCGATCCTCGCTCGACCACGGCCCGCATCCCTTCGTGCAACGTCTCGTAGGTTGACGCGTTGAGCGCGATCCGGCGCTGCAGCACCGGCTCCGTACGTCGCGCCGCGCCGTTTCGATCGCGCGCCATCAGCAGCACCCGCGGCTGGTAGAGCAGGCCGCGGCTCGCCATGGCCGCCATCATCCGCGCTACCTGCATCGGCGTCACCGTGACCGCGCCCTGCCCGATAGACATATTCACGCTGTCGCCTGGAAACCACGGCTCGCCGACCAGTTGCTGTTTGGTCGATGGACTCGGGATGAGCCCGCCGACCTCCGCCGGCAGGTCGATCCCGGTTCGCTCGCCGAGGCCAAACAGGCGGGCGTACCGCGCGAGTTCCTCGCCGCCGAGACGATAGCCCAGGGTGTAGAAGACGACGTTGATCGAGTTGGCAATCCCGGTGATGAAGTTCACCGTGCCCCACGCCTTGAGGTCGTGGAACACCCATCGACCGAGGCGGAAAAATCCCGGCGCGTTGAAGGTACTGTTCCGGGTGACGATGCCATGTTCCAGCGCCGCCGTTGCCGTCACCAGCTTGAACACCGACCCGGGTTCAAAGGCGGTAGACGTGGCGCGGTTCAGCATGGGCTTGAGCGGGTGGGTGGACAGCGCCTGCCACGCCTTCAGCGAGATGCCGGTGGCGAAGAGGTTCGGATCGTACGACGGAATGCTCGCCATCGCCAGCACCTCGCCGTTGCGCGGATCAAGCGCCACAACCGCGCCCCGACCGAGGCCGCTCTCGCGCAGCCCTTCAAACGCCGCGCGCTGAAGATCCAGATCGAGACTCAGCACGATCGGCCGTCCCGGCACCTCCGGCACGCGGGCCAGGACGCGCAGCGGCCGCCCCAGCGCGTCGACTTCCATCCGCAGCCGGCCGTCGACCCCGCGGAGCACCGACTCGTACTGTCGCTCGATCCCAGATTTTCCGATGAGGTCGCCGAGTTTGTACCCCTCGGTCCTTCTGGCGCGGAGTTCGTCCTCGTCGATCTCACCGATGTATCCCAGGACATGCGCGGCCATCTTACCGTGGAGGTAGTTGCGCACCGGCTCGGCGAGGATGATGACGCCCGGGAGATCCATGCGGTTCTCCTCGATCATCGCCACGGTGCGGGTCCCCACGTCCCGTTTGACGCGAATCGGTTCGAACGGACGGGCGCGGTTGCTCTCGATCCGCGCGCGGATTTCATTGGGCGCCATGCCCAGCATCGGGGCGAGGCGCGCCAGGACCTCCGTCGGCGTTCGAAGTTCCAGCGGGAGAATGGCGACGGTGAACGATGGACGGCTCGTCACCAGTGGGCGGCCCTTGCGATCGTAGATGACGCCCCGTGGGGCGGTGAGCACGTAATCGCGGATCCGGTTCTCTTCTGACTGACGCAGGTAGTGCGCCCCCTGCAGGACCTGGATCTGCCACAGCCGGCCCAGCAGGATACCGGTCATCGTCGCGATGATGATAGACAGCGCCAACAGCCGCTGTCTCGGTGGTTGATAATCCATATGTTTGTTCCCGCGTCCTAGTGTTGCCGCTCAAACCTCAGGTCAAGCGCGCGGATACCGCGAAACAGCGGCGGCGCGATGACGCTGTTGAGGACGGCCTGGATCAGGACCCTGGGGACGGCATCCCGCAAGGACACCGTTCCCAGGCCCGTCACCACACCAACGATGTTCAACAGCGCCTCGCCGAGGAGGGTCCCTGCGAAGGCGGCGACGGCGGGCAGGAAGGGGTTCTCAATGTAGATGCTCCGCTCAAAGAGGCCGGAACCAAATCCAACCACGAGCTTGCTTAACCCATGCATGCCGAGCGGACCCCCGCTCAGCAAATCTTGCAACAACCCCCCTGCCAGCCCGACGACGGCGCCGGATTCTGCTCCCCGCAGAATACCTGTCGCGACGGCCAGCACCAGCACCGGATCCATCACCGCGCCGGCGATCGGCATCCTGACCAGCCACGCGGTCTGGACCAGGGCCGCCACGATCAACGCGCCGCCGTACATCAAGGCCCTACCCATCTTCCGGGAACCGGGAGCCGGGAACCGCCAAGACTTCCTGTGTGTACCTGTGTCCCCGTCCCAATTCGCTCCCGCTGGTTCCGACTGAATTTCCTCAAGGTCAGTCTACCGTTGCCGGTTCCCCGTTCCCAGTTCCCGTAGTCGTTAAGGCTTCGGAACGAGGATGAGAACTTCTTCAAGCCGGGCGAGGGACGCCGCCGGCTCCACCTCTGCCTCTTGCTGCAGGGCGCCGGATTGGCGGCTCACGCTCAGAATGCGTCCCACGATCAGGCCGCGCGGAAAGACGCCGCCCAATCCTGAGGTGACGATGAGGTCGCCAGCGGCCACCTTTGCGGTCCGCGACAGGTACTTCAAATGCAGCATCGAGGCACCCCGACCCTCGACGATCCCGGCCTCCCGCGACTGCTGGACCAGTACACTGAGGGCGCTGCGCGAGTCCGCGATCAGCAGCACGCGCGCAGCGGTCGGCGTCACCTCAATCACCCTGCCGATCACGCCTTCCGCGGTCACGACCGGTGCGTTGCGCTGCACGCGATCCCGGCTGCCGCGATCCACCAGCAGGGTCGAGAACCATCGCTGTGGATCCCGTCCCGTGACACGTGCGGCGACGGCGAGGTAGCCAGGCTGGGGCCGGAATTCGAGGAGGCGCTCCAGGCGCCGCGCTGCGATCGCCTGTTCGCGCGCGGCGGTGAGGTCTTGGGACAGCCGGTCGACCTCGGTCCGCAGCCGGACGTTTTCCTGGCGCAACCGGCCGATCTCGGTGTACAGCCGCCACCAGCGGGTTCCGGCGTCGGCCACTCGGGCCATGCCGGCCTGCACCGGCAGCAGCAGGGTCAGCGCCGCGGTCCCGATGGGGCCCACCTGACGCCGATCCACGCTGCGCATCTGCGCGGTCAGCAGCGCGACGGTGAACAAAAACAGTCCGATAAAGACCGCGACGCGTCGCCTTGCGGCGATGACTTCGAGCACTGTCGACTCCTAAAGCTTTCTAGACGTGATCAGGATCCGCTTCAGCGTCTCGATCTCTTCGAGCGCCCGGCCGGTCCCCATGGCGACCGCAGACAGCGGATCGTCGGTGATTGTTACCGGCATCCCGGTCTCCTCTGCCAGCAGCCGGTCCACCCCGCGCAGCAGCGAGCCGCCGCCCACCAGGATGATGCCCCGATCGACAATATCTGCGGCCAGCTCCGGCGGGGTCCGTTCCAGGGTCTGTTTCACTGCCTCGACGATCTGGGCGACGGGTTCGGCCAGGGCTTCACGCGCCTCTGAACTCGTCATCCGCACCGTGCGCGGGAGCCCGCTCACCAGGTCGCGCCCGCGGACCTCGATCGTTTGCTCTTCCTTCATCGGGTAGGCGGACCCGATGGAGATCTTGATCTCCTCCGCCGTGCGCTCTCCGATGAGCAGGTTGTAGGCCCGGCGGCAGTACTGGATGAGCGCTTCGTCCATCTCGTCGCCGCCCACCCGGATGGACTTCGCCGTGACGATGCCTCCAAGGGCGATCACGGCCACCTCGGTGGTGCCCCCACCAATGTCCACGACCATGCTGCCGACCGGCTCAGAGACCGGCAGGCCTGCGCCGATCGCGGCCGCCATGGGCTCCTCGATCAAGTAGGCTTCCCGCGCGCCGGCCTGCTCCGTAGCGTCGATCACCGCGCGCCTCTCGACACCGGTGACGCCTGAGGGAATGCCCACGATCACACGCGGCCGGAGCAGCGTGCGGTTCTTCATCGCCTTGCGGATGAAGTAGGCGAGCATCGCTGCGGTGGTGTCGAAGTCGGCGATCACCCCGTCCCGGAGGGGACGCGTCGCGGTGATCTCGCCTGGCGTGCGCCCGATCATCCGCTTCGCCTCTTCGCCGACCGCCAGGATCATTCCATCGTCGGCCCGCTTCGCGACCACCGACGGCTCACGGACGACGATGCCTTCCCCGCGCACGTAGATCAACGTGTTCGCGGTGCCGAGGTCGACGCCCATGTCCCGGCTGAACCGACTGAACAGAAACCTTAATGCCATCCCGTCCTCCTGTTAATGTGTGCCCGCGAACCGCGCACCGTTAGGCGCCGCCCATGCGGGCGTTTCATCTGTTACAAACTTCTACGGAAATCCCTGCCTCGCCTCGCGGAGGCTCGTATACGACCGCTCGCCAATGATGAGGTGGTCCAGAAGCTCGATGCCCATAATGCGCCCTGCCGCATGCAGCTGCTCAGTGATGAGCACATCGTCCCGGCTCGGCTCAGGACTGCCCGACGGGTGGTTGTGTACGACAATGACCGCTGCGGCGCTGGCGCGGATCGCTTCCTTGAACACCTCGCGTGGGTGGACCGGCGCGCTTGACAACCCGCCCACCGACACCTCCACGATATCAAGAATCTCGTGCCTGGTGTTGAGCATGATCACGCGGAAATGCTCGCGATCCAGCCCGAGCATCGCCGGCATGATGACGGCGGCGGCATCCGCAGCTGTCCGCACGATGTACCGGCTGGGACCGGGGTCCAAGAGCCTGCGGGCCAACTCCAGCGTGGCAGCCACCTTGATCGCCTTCACCTGTCCCATGCCCCGGTGACCGGCGATCTCGTGGACTGACGCGCGCAGCAGACGGCTGAGCGTTCCGTAGCGGGCCAGCAGGGCGGCGGCGACATCAACCGCGGTGGCGCTCCGAGTCCCCGAGCCGATGATGATACCGAGCAGTTCCGCCGTGGACAGCGCGCCTGCCCCGTGGGCACGCAGTCGTTCGCGGGGCCGGAGGTCGGGCGGCAGGGCCTGGATGGTCAGGTGACGCGGACGGTCCATGACGCCCGCAGCATACAAAGGAGAAAGCTGACTTGGGTGGGTCAAACTGACGTCAGGAGAGTTGTCTAAAGAGCCACACCGCCAGGATGATCCCGAGGATGATCGCGAGGTTCAACCGGATCGTCGCGCCGATGGTAAAGGTCAGCACGCGGGCGTTGATCGTGAACGGCGGGTCGATCCCGTAGAACAGATCGCGGGAGAGGAACGAGAGCACGGGATAGCCGACGAGCGCCTCCGCGATCACGCTCCCGAGCAGCGCGCCGAGGAAGACCACAATCGCCAGAATCCACCACGGACTCCTGCTCCGCCGGGCCACCCGCATTGCTCTGCCCCTTCGCGTTCCCGCGTGTCCGCGTTACCGCGTCACCGCGCTCTGCTGCTGCTCGGCAGGCTTGGGCGCGACGAACCGGGCGATCCAGATGCTGGCTTCGTACAGCAGGTAGGTCGGAACCGCCATCAGGACCTGAGAGAAGACGTCGGTGCCCGGGGTCAGCACGGCAGCCGCCACGACAATCGCCATCAGCGCGTATCGGCGACCGGCGGCCAGCGAGGCCGGCGTGACGATGCCCAGGCGGGCCAGAAAGAGGATGACGATCGGGAGCTGGAAGACCAGGCCAAACGCGAGGACAAACGCAGAGGCAAATGAGGTGTAGGCGTTGACCGAAATCATCGGCACCAGGTCAGGAGTCTGGTAGCTCAGCAGAAACCGGACGCCGACAGGGAGGATCAAGGAAAACGCGAACACGGCCCCACCGACAAACAGCAGCAACGACACCGGCAGCAAAGCCAGCGCGTATCGGCGTTCCGTCGACGTCATCCCGACCGAGATAAACCGCCACACTTGAAAGAGCACGATGGGAAGGGTCAGGAAGACGCCCGCCAGCGCCGCTACTTTCAGGCGCACGTAGAATGCCTCTGTCGGGGCCAGGAAGACCACCTGACCGACCGGACGGATGAGCGTCGCCAGAATCCGGTCGACAAATAGCCAGCTCACCGCGGTTCCCGCCGCAATCGCAGCGACCGAGACGAGCAGACGTATCCGGAGCTCCTCCAGGTGCTCAATCAACGTCATGGGACGGTCTTGCACGAGTGTCACCTAAAGCGTGAAGGTTGAAGGTTAAAGGTTGAAGGCCAACCCCCGACAGGTAGTCACCTTCAGCCTTCAACATTCAACCTTCAACGGCAGTCAGGGGTCAGGATCGCTTGTCGGGAGTGGTCGACTTCTCCATTTCGTCCTCAGCATCGCGGACGGCGCCCCGGAACTCCTTGATCGCGCGGCCCAGCGCGGAGCCAATGCCGGCTAGCCTGGACGGCCCGAAGATCAGGAGCGCGATCCCGAGAATCAGGACCAACTCCATCCATCCAATATGAGGCATTAAACCACCTCCACCTACGGTTCACTTGCAATATCAGTTGTGCAGACTAAGCACAACCACCACTGATCTATTATAACCTCTTAGAAGTTGATTCCGCAGATCGCCGGCGGGTGGCAGACCACAAACCCGCCATGATCCCCGCCACCGCTCCTGCCAACCACGCTGGAACGGACGCCGCATCGCGCCCGAAACGCACCGCTCTGCCCTGGAGCACGACGGTCTTCAGCGCCTCCAGGTCCTCGACAATTTCCCTCCGGAGATCCTCGGCGCGCTCGCGGGTGCCGGACCTCGGACCTCGGACCTCAGACATCGGACGTTCAGGCCTCCCGCCTCAGTGTCTTCTGGATCACGGCCGCATCTTCGCGCAGATCCTGGACGATCTTGAACCGCTTCCGGCGCAATTTGCTCCTGGCCACGAGCAGCAACGCGCCGGCCAGCAGGAGCATCACTGCAAACACCAGGCCCACAGCCGACCAGGCCGGAACCACTTCGGCCAGCACCAGGACGACGGTCACCACCGCGAGCGGCACGGCCAGGGCGACCAGCACCACGGCCACCACGATCAGGACGACGCCCGTGACGAGGTCGCGCACAACGGCGCGCCCCTCTCGCTGCGCCTGCTCCCAGCGGGTCCGCAGCAACTCCGCGAGTTTCTGCATCAGGCGGCCGATGCGAGTCCCAACTGCGCCGTTCTGGTCACCGTCCACGGAGTGGCTCCCTCTGATTTAGTCGCCGCGAAGGGCTTCGTGTAAGGACTCAACGAATGGTCGCAGCCTGAGGCGAAAGGTCCGGACGACTTTCGTATTATCGCACACATTGTCGATGAGCAGGGTCTCGAATTCGTCCAGAGTAATCGGAGGATTCGGGAGCAGCTTGAACAGGCGCACGAACATCCCGGCCGGCGCAGGCGGGAGATGGATCTTCCCTCGCCGCAGCCGGAGAACCCGTGCGACCGCGTCCATGATCTGGTCGTAGGTGACGACATCGGGGCCGCCGATTTCAAACGTCTCGCCCAGAACATCAGCGCGCTCGAGAGACTGGAGGACCGCATCAAAGACGTCGCCACGATCCACCGGCATGAACCGGGTGCGCCCGGACCCCAGGACGGGGATGACCGGCGTCAGGGCTGCCAGCGAACCAAACAGGCGACCGCCGCCCGCCATGAGTTGAAACGGGTACCAGGGTCCGTACCTCACGACCGCGGCAAATTGCTGTGCCGCGCCGCCGCCCGGACCCATGATGAAGGAAGGCCGGAAGATGACATGCCGGATCCCCGACCGCCGGACTTCCTCTTCACCCGCCCACCTCGACGCGAGGTATCGCGTCGACGATGGACCGGCGCCCAGGGCGCTCAGGTGCACCAGGCGATCCACGCCCGCGGTCTTCGCGGCCGCCGCGACGTTGGCGGTGCCCTGGCGGTTGACACTCTCGTAGGTCGCGCTACCGGATTCGCGGATGATCGCGACCAGATGGATCGCCGCGAGACAGCCGGCGAGGCCCGCGGCAAGGGACGGGCGGTCCCGAACGTCCGCGAGCGCGACCTCGTATCCCCTCGCCCGCAGCCGGTCCAGTTCGCTCGTGGATCGTACCAGCGCCCGAACGGTCCAACCGGCGTCACGCAGGGCCCTGGTGAGGTGCGTTCCGATGAAGCCAGATGCGCCTGTGACAGCAATGGTTCCCCGCCGAGTTTCACTCATCGTCAGAAACGACTTCCAGTATCTAGCGCGATCTCACGACGACGAACTCGGTCAGAGCGAGCAGGCTGTCCTTCGCGGAGCCCGCCGGCAGCGGCCCCAGCGCGGCGGCGGCCTGACGGGCGTAATGACCGGCCACGTCCAGCGCGTAGTCGATCCCGTGGTAGCGCTGCAGCAGATGATGGAGTTCCTCCCGCTCCCCATCGCGCGCCGGACCGGCGAGCAGGCGCGTCAGCCGGTCGCGGTCTTCCGGTGTGGCGTCTCGAAGGGCTCGGATGACCGGCAGTGTTACTTTGCCGCTCTTAATATCGCTGTGGATGGGCTTGCCGAGTGACTCCTCGCGGCTGGTCAAATCGAGCGCGTCGTCCGTGATCTGAAACGCCATTCCCCACTGGAGCCCGTAGGTCCCCAGGAGGTCCGCCGCGATGGTGTTCCCGGCGACGAGCGCACCGGCCTTGCACGCCGCAGAGAACAAATACGCCGTTTTCCCTGCGATGATGCGGAGGTACACGTCTTCGTCGCCATGCGGCTGCTGCCCGTACTTGATCTGCATGATTTCAGCCTGGCTCATTTTCACCGCGGCCTCCGCCACCGTCGGTGCGACCTCAGTGTGGCGCACCCGGCTCAGCAGATCAAACGCTTTCGCAAAGAGGTAGTCGCCCAGCAGCACCGCAATCTGGTTGCCCCACTGAACGTTGACCGTCGGCAGTCCGCGGCGAAGATCGGCGTCGTCGATGATGTCGTCGTGAATGAGGGACGCGACGTGGATGAACTCGAGGGCGGCCGCGATCCACAGCCGCGCATCCCCCGCCCCGCCGCTGGCCTGGGCGGAGAGGCAGACGAGCGCCGGCCGGATCATCTTTCCGCGTGTCTGCAGGACGTGCCGGACGAGCTCGGCGATAAAGGGATCATCAGACGCGAGCTCCTGCTCCATGACGGAGCGGAGCCGGTCCAGATCCTCCTGCACCGGAGTGTAGAGTGCGGAAAGGTCCATCTCGAGGCCCTGCACCTTACTGGGTCACCGTCAGCGTGGTCTTCATACCGGCTTCTGAATGTCCGGGGATGTTGCACACGACCTCATAGGTTCCCGGTTTGAGCTCCACGGACACTTCCTTCGACTGCCCGGGTTGAATCCCGTCGATCTGAACTCGGGCGGCCTCGATGACGAAGTTGTGCTCAATCGCACCCTCGTTCTTGACCACGAACGTCACCTTGCCCGCCTTGATCGTGCTGCTGGGGAATGTGATCGTCCATTCCTTCTCGGAGACTGTCACCGTGCCCGCGCCCCCACCGGGGCCGCCCTGCTGCCCTCCCCCCGGCTGGCCGCCTGGACCGCAGGCCGTCACCAGCAGAGCCACGAGCAGTACGCAGCCGACGAGCCAGATCCGTTCCTTCATTACGCCCCTCCTTAATTCACCATTCATGATTCACCACTCACGCTTCCGCTATGAGTCCGAACGATGCAATGAATGTCAGCAAGATGAACCAGAAAAGATAGAAGAGCAGGTAGGCCACATGAACCCGCAGTGGCCGTTTCTTCATGGCGATCCTCCTGCCGGAGCCGGTTCGGTCGCCGGCGCTGGTGTGGCCTGGCCGCCGGCCATCGCCGCCAGACGATCGGAGAACACCCGCACCTCAGCCATAAAGGCCTCTCTGTCGTGCAGGCCATGCGCGAACATGGCCAGCCGGGCGGGATCAATCCGCCGGCGCTGGAGCCTGCGCTGCTGCTGATCCACCCGATCGCGCATCAGGAAGTTTCCTTCGCGGTTGAGGCAGTCCCCATAGGGGCACCCGGTCACGAACACGCCGGCCGCCCCCTGGTTCAGCGCGTCTTCCAGCCACCCCGGCCGCACGAACCCTGAGCACGGGACCCGGATGACGTACACATTCGGAAGATCGCGCAGCCGATTGCCGTTCAACAGCGGCGCCAGTTCGACGCTCCAGTCGCAGACAAATCCCACAATCTTCGGATTGGTCACGCCTGCACCGCCTGCGCGATCTCGATTCGCACGTCGCGCTCCATGAATTTGGGCAGCTCGAGCGCCTCAAACGGGCACGCGCCGATGCAGATGCCGCACTCGACGCATCGTGATTCGAGGATCACCGCCAGCAGCGTGCGGTTCGCCGCGGCCTTGCTGAGCCCGGGCCCTGGAGATGGCACCATCACGATCGCGTTATAGGGACAGTCGAAGTAGCAGAGCTCGCAACCGGTACAGTTCCCGTCGATGACCTGCGCGACCCCGGCGTGCCGGACGCCCATCTGCGGCGCCGTTTCGCGCCGGCTGAAATAGGGCACAGCCAATCCTCCTACAAACAGCAGCACGCCCAACACGACCACCGCACCGGGGCTCAGCCAGTTCAGCAGCCAGAATGGCACCATGAAGAAGACGTCCATGGGGAACGACGTCGGCCGTGCCGCCGGCGTCGCGGGCTGCCCGCTCGTTGCCGGGATCACTCCCGCGAGCAGGAACACCAGGCCCACGACAAGCAGCACCCAGACTCCGGGAGGCCAGACCTTAGGGTGGCGCAGCCGCAGGTAGTGCCACCACAGCATCACGTACAGGGTCGAGGCCGGCACGATATGGAGGAAGAGGATGCGGACGAGCGTTCCCTCGCCGATGCCCACGCCGCCCATGAAGATCTTTGCCAGGCCGTCGCCGGCCAGCGGGATGCTGCGAAGCATCGCCAGGAACATCGTCGTCAGCACCTGCGCGCGCTCATCCCAAACCAGCTGGTAACCGGTAAAGCCGATCAAGCCGCCGAAGAGCAGCAGGAACATACCCGAGATCCAGGGGTTGTCCCGGGAGAACAGGTGGCGATCGGTGAACCAGTTCCGGAACAGATGCAGCAGAATGGCCACGATGAACCCGTCGGCCGCGTACCGGTGCACGCCGCGGATGATCCCGCCATAGGGGACTTCGTCGCTAATATAGCGGACGGATTCGAACGCGGCGGCCAGGCTGGCCTCATAGTAGAAGAAGAGGAAGATGCCCGAGAGCACCAGGATGAACAGGAACAGGTTGCTGAGGCCGCCGGTGTAGTACAGCGGGTTGAAGTCGGTCGGGTAGAGCGTGTGAATGAAGGTATCCAGCCGGAGGGTGATCCGGAGCAGGCCGGTCATGAACCGGCCGTACCGGCTGGAGTCCGCGGTGACCGTGCTCATCGTTCTGCCTTCCTGGGTCCGATCACACCCATCTTCCGCAGCAACAAGATGATAAAGGAATAGGTGATGAGCAGCGCCCCGACCAAAGCGCCCCCGAAGTACCACCGGTCGGTCGCCTCACCGATGATGATCCCGGCGGCGAAGGCCAGGGCCAGCCCCGACAGCAGCACGATCCCAACGCCGTAGAATGCTTGCACTTTACGCTCCCGCTCGGTTACTCACGTGCGGAGGAACCGCTCATAGAGCCCGATCCGGCGGCGTACCCGCCCTGCCGCACGATCGGCCGCGTAGCTCAAGAACCCGAGATACAAAAACGCCCCAAGGAAGACCGCGGCATAGGCCAGCGTCACGATCATGCCGGCTGCATCGGGCGCGACCCAGGTACGCCGCAGCGACGCCCAGCCCCTTGAGAGAGACCAGATTGCTATCGCAAACGCGGCTAGATATGCAATCAGCTTCATCGTTGTCAGCATCCCGTTTGTCGTTCGTCGTTGGTCGTGTGTCGACGAACGACGAACGACCAACGGCCAACGTCAGTTAGTGCGCGGCGGCGGGGCGCGCCGGTGCTGCAGGCGCCGCAGGAGCCCGCTGCTTCTGTGTGCGCCGGTAGCGCAATTCCCAGACGAATGCCGCCGACAGAATCGCCAGCGTGATCAGCATGATGATAAACGGATCGCGATCGATCACCGCAATATTGAACATGATCAGCGCCGTGAAGACGATGAAATAGATCACTGCGAGCAGGCCGACAACGAAGAAGAACGGCCGCTCGAGCGGGCGCCGGCCTTTGCTACGGTCGAGAAACGGCACCAGCATGCCAAAGTTGATCAGCAGGCCGGGCCCAAGGCCGGCCCACAGCGGCGGCGTGTACTTGACGTACTGGTACAGCGCGAGGAAGTACCAGTCGGACAGGATCGGGAGCGGTGTTCGAGTCGGGTCGGCGCGCCGGCCGGACTCCGCCGGTAGAACGACCGAGATGAAAATCAGCATCGCCGTGAAGAGGATGATCGGCACGAGAGACATGTTCATCCGTTTTCGCCTAGTGCGGAAGAACAGCACCTCGACCAGGATCAGCAGCACCAGTGAGATCCCGAAGTGGATCGCATAGAAGCGGGTGATCGTCGCCTGCCCGATCGCCGGCCCGCCCAGGAAGACGTATGCGATCATCGAGCCGAACTTCAGGTTGCCGATGATGGGAAGCTCGTCGAAGTACACCGGCGTCGTCAGCACGACCTTTGCCGCCCAGAACGCCCGCTGGTTCCAGATCAGCAGGTAGCCGGTGATTCCGGAGATCATGCCCAGGACCAGCCCCAGGAACGAGAGGATCCAGGAGAGCTCGCCCGGCTTCTTGTACTCGCCGAGGAAGTACATCCGCCACAGCCGCAGGAAGATGACGGTGATGAGCGCGTCGGCGCCGTACTTGTGCAGGCCGCGGATCAACCAGCCCAGCGGGACTTCGTGCTGAATGCGCTCGATGCTGCTGGACGCGCCGGTGGTGGTGGGCTCGTACCAGATCATCAGCAGCAGGCCTGTGACGACCGTGATGAGCCAGAAGTAGTACAACAGCGGGCCCATCAGGTAGATGGGGTTGTCTTGCCTGGCCACGAGGGTCTCGTCGAAAAGATCGAGCTTCTCGCGACGCTCCCGCAGCCAATCCCTGGTCTTTCCA
>JACPRY010000022.1 GCA_016193565.1 Armatimonadota bacterium | reverse complement strand
GGGTTCAAATCCCTCCTTCCGCACCAAAATGAATGAGCCAGGATCCGGCAGATCCCGGCTCATTCTCTTTCCTCCTGCTCCGGTTCGCGGTCTGTCTCTCTGCCTGCCGTATCGCCGGTCAGTGGATGACGACTACGCTGTCGGTTCCGCGGATGGCGAGGCCGTCGTAGGTTTTGCCTTCGAGAACGGCTTCCGTGTCCCCGACCTGCAACTTCAGGTCCTTTCTCGCCACGTGCACGACGAGGTCCACAAAACCGTCGCCGTTCACATCGTCCATCGACGCCATCGGTCCGTTCTTCTTCATCACTACGCCCGCCCCGGCGAGGGTGACTGTCGTGGGGTCAATGGTAGCGACGTTGAACTCTGCCGACCCCAGGATCGCGACCGGCAGCGTACCCTGCGCTCGCAGGTTGATCATGTTCGGGTTGCCGCCCGGCATGATGTCCACGCCAACCGTCATGACCTCTTCCGGCAACATGGAGATACCGAACGCAACCGGAGCCCGTCCGCTCAGGGCCACGGTCGACACTTCGAAGCTCACCGCGTCGATCACGGAGAGGTTGTTGCTGCCCCAGTTCGCGACGAACACGCGAGAACTATCCGGGGACACCTGGACCCCATATGGGTTCGTCCCCACGGTGACCGTCTGGACGAACCCGCCGTTCTCATCCAGGATCGTCACGCTTCCAGGATTGTTCACGCTCGGGTCCGGGTCGCCGTAGTTCCCGATGTACACCCGCTTGCCGTCAGGGCTGACCGCGACGCTCTGCGGGGTCACGCTCTGCGGGGTCACGCCAACGCCTACCGTGCTGAACGAGAACGGGGGCATCGCGTCAACAATTGCCAGCTGGTTAACGTTCGGAAGGGCGACGTAGAACCGGTGCCCCTTCGGATGTACCGCCACGCCGAAGCCGCGCGTGCCGAGGGGAACGTTCGCGACCAGGCTATTATCGGCCAGATTGAGCACTCTGACTCCGCTGAGGTTGGCGACGTACAGATGGCCGGTGGCCTTATTCACCGCCACGCCGGCGGGGAACAGGCCGCCAGAGATATCCGTCCGGTCGTTGTAGTTCCCGGTATTGAAGACGGCAAGGTTGTTCCCCATCAGGACGGCGCGGGTCACGTAGACCTTGGATCCCGCCGGATGGACGGCAACGCCGAACGGCAAGGAGCCGGTCGAGTACCCCTGCACCGCCTTGGTCTCAAGGTCCACGACGTACAGAATGCCGTTTCCGAAGTGGGTCACGTAGAGCCACTTGCCTTCGGGATGGATCGCCATCCCCCAGGGCACGGCTCCCGCGGGCAGGGCAATGAGATCCACCTCCACGTTCGTCCGCGGGTCAATGACGGAGATGTTGCCGGTGCCGGAGTTGGTGATGTACGCGTACGGTGCGGCCGCGGCAACGGCCGTCCAGATGGAAAGGAAGAGGACCACAAGCACACCAATCGTGCGATGGCGCAACATGTGGGATCGTCCTTATGAATGAGGTTCATGGGCGAGCGCGATGCGCCGCCATGTCTCATCCACTGATATGCCCGCTGGAGGCGTCGGACAGACCTTGTGCACGCAGTAGGTGGGAGAGGGGAAGTCTAGCCGGCCGTGCCGTTGGTGGCTTTCGCGAACCGGTCGAAAATCACGGCCATGTGCTTCATGTGCTGGAACCAGTCGTCCAGCCTGATGTTTTCGTTCGGAGCGTGGCCGTTGCTGTGGGCGTACCCTGCCCCGGTGCCGACCGTGGGTATCCCGAACTGCGCGGTCAACTCCCACATCGGGCCCGTCGCGGCCATGAGCGGTGAGACCACGGGGTCACGCCCATAGATCTCTTTGGTCGTCTCTTCCACGACCCTGGCCAGCAGCGAATTGACCGGCGTGCGCGCGGGGTATTCCGCGCCCAGCACGCGTAGCTCGATATCCGCAAAACCGTGCTGCGCGAGGTGCCGCTTGACCTTCTGCAGGATGTCATCGGGGCGCTGGTTGGGCACCAGCCGAAAGTCAACCTTCGCAATCGCGCGACTGGGCAGGACGGTCTTCGACCCCTGTCCCGTATAGCCGGACACGAGACCGCAGACCGTGCAGGTGGGCTGATAGAGGTTGCGCTTCACCAGCTGCAGTCCCGAGACTCCGAGGACGAACTGGTCGATGCCGATGTCGCGTCGGCGCTCGTCGTCGTCGCGCCTGGCGGCGATCCGCCGAAGGTACTCCATGTCCTCCGGCGTCGGCTCGACCACGTCGTCGTAAAAGCCCTCGACGAGGATGTCCTCGTGGCGGTCTTTCAGCGTCCCGAGCGCCCAGACGAGTTTCCAGGCCGGGTTGGGCACGATGGTTGCCTGACTGCTGTGGAGATCGCGCTTGGCCCCTGTCGCCTCGAGCTCGATGTAGAGGATCCCTTTGGCCCCCATGTAGATCCCCGGGTTCTCTTGGATATCCTTGCCGCCGAACTCCCAGATGCACCCGTCGGACTGGATGAACTCCGTGTGCTGCCGCACGAACTGGTGCAGATGGGCAGAAGAGACCTCTTCCTCCCCTTCCACCACAAACTTCACCGTCAGCGGCAGCGCGCCGCGCGTCTTCAGCCAGGACTCAACGGCGCACAGCCGGGCAACGAGATTTCCTTTGTTGTCGGCCGAACCCCGCGCGTAAAGTTTGCCGTCCCGGATCTCGGCAGCAAACGGCGGGGACTCCCAGAGTTCGAGTGGTTCAGGCGGCTGGACGTCGTAGTGGTTGTAGATGAGCAGCGTGCGGGATCCGGATCCCAGGGAGCCGTAGACGACCGGCGCACCGTCGGTCGAGTACAGCTGTGGTCTGATCCCGACCTCTTCCATCAATGTGGCGACCATGCGCGCGGTCTCTTGAATTCCGACATTCTGCGCGGCGATGCTGGGCTGGCGGCAGAGCCACTGCACGCGTTCGATGAATCGCTGCTTGTTCTGCTCGATGTAGGCGAAGATGTCTTCCATAACTGGGAGCACTACCACCACTGATTCTAACGAATTACTCGGCGGTGGGGGACGCGTCCTGCAGCCCTGCGGCGTGCGCCACATAGCCCACAAACTGCGGTTCCGGCTGCGCGCCGACGAACTCCGTGGCGTCGTTGATCACGATCTTGGGGACGGCATAGACGTTGTAGCGTTCGGCGAGCTCCGGAAACTCGCTGGCCTCGACGATGTCGGCCGAGACCCTCGGGCTCTCGATGGCGAAGAGCGCGGCCAGCCTGGCCGCGCGCGGGCAGTGTGGTCAGGTGGGGGTGACAAACACCTGGATGTGGGCGTCGTCTTTCAACTTGCCCAGAATCTCGCGTGTCTGGGCCGCGATCGGCGGCATCGCCTGGGAGACCGCGATGATCAGGTCGAGGAGCGTGGCGAACTCATAGCCTCCCGGAATCCCGTAGTACCGGATCCCGTAGTCCTGCGCACCGACGATCGCCGTGGCCGGCGTCTTCGTGATGCCGAACGCCTGTGCCGACTCGGGTTCAGTGGCGGTGCTGTGGACGTTCAGCGCGATTTTCGGTGAGAGCGAGGCCACCTCGGCCAGGATCTGCCGGGTGTATTCTGCCAGTTCACCCTCTTGTCGGGGGAGGACCAGGCCACCGACGCTCGGCGCAAAGAACTCCAGGGTGACACGATGGTCGAGTGCCTTCTCGAAGCGGTTCCGGACAAATGCGGCGTCCTGATCATTGAGAAAGGGAGCCATGTTACGATTAATATAACATCTGATTTTCGCGAATCATTCCCGCGAGGAGGCAGCCCGTGGCCGCTGAGTTCCCGCTAGACTTCACAGTGCTGGAACACCTGCGCGGATATCCCGACGACCTGAAGCGCTGGCCAAACATCTGAGGCGGGCCGATGGGTAAGCTCCACCTCTGGGTGACGTGCAAGCATTGCGGGCGCGAATTCAACACGCGGCTCGTGATCGATCGGAAGAGTTTCGAGAAGGGCACGCTCGCGGCGAACTATCACACCTGCCCGCACTGTGGGCAGCGGCTGACGTACAAGAAGGCCGACTATCTCGTCAGAGAAGAACCTCGGGGACCCCGAGCCCCAGACGCCGGGCCCCGGTAGCTACTGCCTGCGGCGCTCGACAAGCTGCCGCACTTCTTCAAGCAGCCGGATCGTTTCCGCTTCGAACGTCTCCGCAATCAGCGCAAACTGAGCCCGCTGCTCGACGGTGAGGACGGCGCTGATCTCGCGCAGGATCCGCTCCCGGCGGCGCTCGATCTGCGCGCGGAGCTGTTCGAGCTCGTTGATCCTGGCCTGAATTTCCTCTTCGTTCCGGGGCTGCTGTTGGATGAGCTCCCGCAGTTCGCGGTGCAGCGTGACCTTGCGGCGGCCGAGTTCGATCCGCAGTTCCTTGAGGGCTCTGATCCGGGGAAAGATGCGCGCGATCTGCTGCTCGCTGAGGTTGAGCTCGTCCACCAGCCGCCAGATCAACAGCGCCTCGATGATCCGCTCCGACCGGGGATCGCGCGGGCCATAGCCGGCCGCAGGAATCGCGAGCGCAATCAGGGCGGCGAGCACCAGCACCGCCGCCCGGGGGCCGGACACGTTACCGCCCTCCAGTAGAGACTAGCTCGTAGGAAACGTCAGGTGCGGAGAGACCGGCCTTCCATGAAGTCAGGACGGTGGTCATCGAGGGAATCGACTGTACGACGGACTCCGTCACGAGCCCGCTCAGATCCGCCTGCGCGTCGTCATTCGCCGCGCGCTCAGACTGGCTGAACGGCCAGACGAACAGAATGACCGCCAGCGCGACCACCACGACCGACGTTGCTGCGGCTGCACCCCAGGCGATCCGCGGCGTGCGCAGGAGGCGGACCAGCCATCGCCATCCTGTCATCTCCTCCGCGATGCGGCGGTCGAGGGCGACCATGAACTCCGCCCAAAGATCGCCCTGCAGTCGCGGTTCGGGGACGGCGCGCAGCGTAGCCACGGTCTCCTCCTTCTCCGCAGCCTCGCGGCGGCAGGAAGAGCACTCTTGGAGGTGCGCCAGCAGCGCGCGCCGGCGATCCGGCGGCGTCGTGCCGGTCAGACTCTCTAATATGAGGTCTCGTGCTTCACTGCATTTCATCGAGTCTCCATGACCGGAGCTAACGCCTTGCGCAGCTTTCCAAACGCTGCGAACATTGTGGCTTTCACCGTGCCTTCCGCGCATCCCATGATGCGCGCGATCTCAGCATAGGGCAGATCCTGATACACTCTCAGCACGACCATCGCCCGCTGCCTCGGCGGCAGCGCGTCAATTGTGGTTTTCACCGTCCGCGCCAGTTCGTTCCGCTCCGCCGTCTCGACCGGATCGTCGTTCGCCGCGGGGGTCCACTCAAGATCCTCCAGACCCGAGAGGACGGCGCGGGAGCCCCGGCTCGCGTAATCCAGGGAGAGATTGACGGTAATGCGGTACAGCCACGTGCGGAGGGCGGATCGTCCGGCAAACCTGGGCAGTGCCCGGTGCACCCGGATGAAGACCTCCTGGGCGACATCGAAGGCGTCCTCGTGGCCGTGCAGCATGCGCCGGGCGATGCGGTACACTTGTTCCCGGTATTTGATCACGAGGGCGGCGAACGCGCTCTCCTCGCCGCGCTTGAATGCCTGCACTAAGGCCTGATCTTCGGCGTCCATGCCCTCTACAGAGGTGACTGCCCGGCCCTCCCAGGGGTTTAGCCTATTATAGGCCGGGGATGTTTCTTCTGGGCAGGCGGTGAGGCCGGTGAGTCTTGATTGTTGCTGACTTGAAAGGAGAACGACGAACGGGCACGAATCCGCTCCGCCGAGGTAGAGGACTGGGGGAGGTGTGATCGTTTGGAACTGCCACTCACCCAACCCTGCCCGCAGTGCGGCGCGGAGATGGAACCCAGCAAGGCGGTTCGCCGGGGCCGCGTCATCTACGAATGCCCCGAATGCGGCTATCAGATGGAGATCTCAGAAACACCCCGTGTCCAGAGCTTAGATGAGGCGCTGAACGGCGACGTCGAAGATGAAGAAGACACCGATGACGAAAACAACGAGGATGAAACCGAAGACGGCGATGACGAGGAGCCGCGCTAACCGGTGAACTCCGGCGTGCGGAAAACGACCTCACCACCGATCACCGTCGCCAGCACGCGCGTCTGCAGGATGTCCTCCGCCGGCACTGCCAGCAGATCCTGATTCAGCACGACGAAGTCCGCATACTTTCCCCGCGTCAAGGAACCACTGACGGCGTCCCGTCCCGCCGCGGCGGCCGCGCCAACCGAATAGGCTTCCACCGCCTCTCGGATTGAGAGCGTTTCTTCCGGATACCAGGGCGGTGCATCGGGTTCTTCGGGCCGCATCCGCGTGACTGCCGCATAGAGGCCCTGGAATGGATCGGGCGTTTCGACCGGAGCATCGGAGCCGAAGGCCAGCACCGCGCCGGTGCGCAGCAGGGACCGCCAGGCATACCCGTACCGGCTCCGCCGTCCCCAGTAACGGTCGGCGATATCGCGGTCGCTCGTGCAGTGAACCGGCTGCATCGAGGCGGTGACGCCGAGCTGGCCCAGCCGCGGGAGATCATCCGGATGCAGGATCTGCACGTGCTCGATGCGGTGGCGGGCACCCGCGCGCTGCGACGCTTCATAGTGCGCCTCGAACGCATCGAGCGCCCAGCGGTTCGCCTGATCGCCGATCGCGTGGATCGCGCACCAGAAGCCGGCATCCACCGCGCGGCCTACGAGATCGATCAACTGGTCGCGCGCGCGGATGGCGATCCCCGTGTTGCCCGGCTGGCCCTCGAACGGCTCAATCATCCTCGCCGTCTGCGAGCCAAGTGTGCCGTCGGCAAAGATCTTCACCGGACCCACGCGCAGCCAGTCGTCTCCGAATCCTGTGCGCAGGCCGCTGCGAGTCGCGGCGTCCAGGTTGTCTTCGGGGACCGTCATCCAGACGCGCAGCCGCAATTCCCCGGAGGCCGCCAGCCGCTGATAGGCGGCAAAGGTGGCGGCCCCTTCGAACGCGTCCGTGCCCACGAAGCTGTGGACGGCGACGATCCCGAACCTGTGCATCACGGCCATTGCCTCTCGGATGCCGGCTTCGATCGTCTCCGGGCCCTCGGCGGGAACCGCCTTCCAAATCAGTCCTTTGGCTTCTTCCTTGAGGAGCCCAGCCGGTTCGCCGCGCCGATCTCGCGTGATCTCGCCGCCGGCCGGATCGGGCGTCCGCGTGTCGATGCCGGCCTGCCGTAGTGCGGCCGAGTTCACCCAGGCGAGGTGACCATCTTTGCTCATGAGGACCACGGGGACGTCGCCGGTCGCGGGGTCGAGATCGGTCTTCGTGGGGAAGCGGTCTTCCGGCCAGAGGTTCTTGTCCCATCCGCGGCCGCGGATCCATTCGCCCGGCTTCGCACGCCGCGCGGCTACGCCAACGCGCAAGACCGCCTCAGACAATGTCCTCGCGTCCCGGAGCTCAACGCGGCGTAGGCTGATCCCGTATGAGGCGAGATGGATGTGGCTGTCGGTGAATCCGGGGCAGACGGGGCGGCCGCCCAGATCAACCCGCACGAAATTCGAATAGGTCGAGGCGAGTTCGGCCGACGAGCCGGTTGCGACGATGCGGCCGTCCACTGCCGCGAGCGCTTCGGCCCGAGGTTGATCCGAGTCAAGCGTATGAATGTGACCGTTCGTGAAGAGCGTGCCGTTCACCAGGCCGTCCTATCACCAATCCATTCGTACAGGTAGACGCGGATGCGTTTGTAGACGTAATACGTGATCAGGGAGCTGATCGCCCCTTTGAGGAGATTGAACGGCAGCAGAGCGGGAAGCACGAGGGCGATGACCTGGTCGCGCGGGATGCCGAAGAAGATCGGCGTGAGCGCGATGTTCGCAACGATCATTACCCCGGTCATCGCGAGGACGCCGAAGACCAGTGACCTGATGGCTCCAGCCTTTGTGTGCTCGATGAGATAGTACGCTCCGGCCACACCAACCAGCGTGACGCCGGCCAGGAAGTTCATGAAGATGCCGAACGGGCCTCCGACCGTGCCTGAGCGCAACATGGAGATCAGCACCGCTTTGACCGCCTCGACCGCGACCCCGAAACCCGGACCGAGCGCGAAGGTCGCGATCAGCGCCGGCACCTCGCTGGGATCGTACTTCAGAAATGTGGGGAACGGCGGAATCGGGAAGTCAAAGTACATGAAGGCGAAGGCGACGGCACCGAGGACTGCGACCTGCGTGAATCGTCTCATACGACTGCCCCTCCGGTCGAGGTGACCAAAGGGGCAGACAACCGGGAACTGGGAACGGCAAACGGGGAACGGTTACTGCTCCCCAATCTAATCCAGATTCCCGAAACCCGACTACGGTCAGCGACAACGAGGATTACCGTTCCCCGTTCCCGGTTCCCCGTTCCCCGTTCCCGTCAGTCAGGGGTTGACCTTCTCCCATCCGGACTATACCGTCGGCCCCGGAGTTTCACCGGATCCACCGCGAGCAACGCGGGTTGCGGGCTATACCGCCGGTCGGGAATTGCACCCTGCCCCGAAGGTCACTTTATTCGATTTGTACGATTCATGGTATCACGTCTAGACCTGTGCGCCCAGCCGGCCAGCGAGCAGGAGCACGACCACTGCCACGGCAGTTAGGATGGCCACCAGCACCCCGGCGAGATCGTACGAGCCCGCCTGAACCGCATCGTAGATCGCAATCGGCATGGTGCGCGTGCTGCCGGGGATGTTCCCTGCCACCATCAACGTGGCGCCGAACTCCCCCAACGCCCGGGCGAACGCGAGCGTGACGCCGGCTGTGATTCCTCGCCGCGCGAGCGGCAGCAAGATCAGCAGCAGTCTCGGCAGCGCCCTCGCGCCATCGATCGATGCGGCTTCGCGGATCGACGGGTCCACGGCTTCGAACGCAGCGCGAGCCGTGCGCACAACGTACGGGAGTGCGGGCACGGTCGCGGCGACGACCGCGGCCTGCCACGTGAAGACAAGAGGGACCCCGGTGACACGCTCAATCCACGCGCCGACGGGACTCTGCCGCCCGAGCGTGACCAGAAGATAGAAACCCAGCACGGTCGGAGGAAGAATCAGCGGCAGTGTGACCAGTGATTCCACGAGCGATCGTCCGCGCCATCGCCCTTCAGCAAGGAGAAAGCCAAGCAGCGTTCCCAGGACCGTGGAGAGAAGCGTTGCAAGCGATGCCACGCGCAGTGAAAGCCACAGCGGCGAGAGGTCCATCCGGACTCTCGTTCACAGACCTTCGCCGGGCAGGGCAAAACCGTATCGGCGCATGATCGCTCTACCGGAAGGACCGTTGACGAAGGAGACAAATTGCCTCGCCAGATCCGGCCGTGCAGCGGATGTCGTCACGCCGACGGCCTGGCGGATCGGACGGTGCAGGTGCGCCGGGACCAGCTGGTAGCGGCCCTTCGAGCGCACGGCCGGGGGAACTGCCAGTGAGAGAGCCACGATGCCGATGTCGGCGTTCCCCGTCCGCACGAACTGCAGCGCCTGGCTAACGTTCTCCCCCAGCACGAGCCGCGGCTGCACTCGCGCCAGCAGGCCCGCGGCCCGCATCGCCTGAGCCGCGGCCTGTCCGTACGGAGCGTGCTCCGGATTCGCGATTGCCACAAAGCGGATACGCTCATCCACAAGAACACTCAGCCCCTTGCTGACGTCGAGTGGGCTCTCATTTCGAACCCAGAGCACGATGCGGCCGATGGCATACAGACGCACCGACGCACGGTCAATGCGGCCCTTCATTGCCAGGGACCGGACGAATTCCTCATTGGCCGAGAAGAGGACCTCAAACGGCGCGCCCTGCTCGATCTGGGCGGCAAGCTGGCCCGATGATCCGAATGTGAGTCGCACAGTCGCACGGCGCTGCCGCGAGAACAGCGCTGAGATTTCCTCGAGCGCGAACCTGAGATCAGACGCCGCGGCCACCAGGATGACGGGGTCAGGTCCGGCTGCGACGGGACCAACGGAGAGGAGCGCAAAGGCTCCCAAAACGGCGACTGCCGTCAGGATGGCGAGGCCTCGGTGCGGCACGGTTACGGCCTCCCGATCATGATGTCGGTGGCCTTGATCACCGCAAGGACTTCGTCACCGACCTTCAATCCCAAACGCTTCACAGATGCGCGCGTGATGATTGACACCAGCTCCTGCTCGCCGACCCGTACGCGCACCTCGCCCATCACGCCGGCCAGCGAAATCCCCACCACTCGCCCGGGCAGCTGGTTGCGCCCGCTCAGATCGGCGAGGCGTGGGGCGGTTGCTCGAACCGCTCTACCGAGCCTCGCGAGCAGAGCGGCGCGCGGGAACAGCCACTTGCGTCCCACGCGCACACCCGGAAGTCCGCCGCGGCGCGCCAGGGACTGTACGGACTTGACGTGCAGCCGAAGCACGCTGGCCGCCTGCTCAGTGGTCAACATCTCTTCCATAATCTTCCTTTATTTTACCTAAAATACCTAAAAAAGGAAACATCAAGGACGGGTGCCTGGCACCGGAGTGCCTGGCACCTGGAGTCGAACACAAAAATACCTAAAAAAAGAAACATCAAGGACGGGTGCCTGGCACCCGAGTGCCTGGCACCCGAGTGCCTGGCACCTGGAGTCGAACACAGAGGTCTTTCGAGTCACGAGTCACGAATCACGAATCACGATGAAGCGGGTTCTCTTCGTCTGAATCGGCAACAGCGCCCGCTCCCAGATGGCCGAGGGGATCTTCAATGCCGCTCCTCCGGCCTGGTGGCGGGCCAGCTCCGCGGGCACGGAGCCGGCAATGCGCGTGAGGCCAGAAGCGATCTCGGTCATGAAGGAGATCGGCATCGACATTTCCGGCCATCGGCCGAAACATCTTCAGGACGCGCTCGGGCCGGATGTGGCACTCGTCGTGGGATTGTGCGCGGAGGAAGCCTGCCCGGTTGTTCCCGGTGCGCAGAGCGAACACTGGCCTCTGCGTGATCCAGCCGGCAGCGCCGACCTCAACGTCTATCGAGACCTCCGAGACGAACTCCAGCGGCGCATCGCTGAACTGATTGGTCGACTGGAGGCCGTGTAAGTGGAACGCCATCCATTCGGATGGACCGGCGTCCAGGTCCCGCTGATCGGACAGGGGAGCTGGCGACTGGATGATGAGGATCGCCCAGGGGCGATCGCCTCCCTCCGCCGTGGGATTGAACTCGGCATGACGCACATTGACACTGCCGAGTCGTACGGGAACGGCGAGGTCGAGAAGATCGTCGGAGAAGCGACTGCTGGCCGGCGCGAGCAGGTCTTTCTCGTCTCGAAAGTGTCACCGGGACATGCCACAAGGCACGGCACGGTGAAGGCGTGCGAGCAAACCCTGACACGGCTCCGCACCGGCTATCTCGACTGCTACCTGCTGCACTGGCCGGGACGCCACCCGCTCGCTGACACGATCGCTGCCTTTGAGCAGCTCGTTTCCGACGGCAAGATCCGCAGCTGGGGCATCTCAAACTTCAACGAGGACGATGTAGAAGAGGCTGTCCACATCGCCGGGCCAAACCGCATCGCGTGCAACCAGGTACTCTATCACCTCGGCGAGCGCTCAATAGAGCACTACATCCTCCCCACCTGCGTGCGCCATGAGATCGCGGTCGTCGCCTACAGCCCGTTCGGTCAAGGACGGTTCCGATCACACCTTGTGCTCGAGGAAATTGCCCGCGGGAAGGGGGCGACGCCGCGCCAGGTGGCGCTCAGGTTCCTGGTCCGTCACCCCTCCGTCGTCACGATCCCGAAAGCCGCGACGCAGGCGCACGTCGAGGATAATGCAGGGGCTGGAGATCTCCAACTGACCGAAGACGAGATCCGGCGGATCGACGAGGCGTTTCCCGCAAAGGAACCTCGACGCGGACATCTCCCCGTTCTGTGATCCGCGGTTAGCGGCCCACCAGCCGGTACACACCGCCGCTGTGATCGACGACGTAGAGCTCGCCGGCCTCGTCTTCACCAAATGAACTAATGCGGTGCGAGGTGTTCATCAGCAGCGTCATCCTGAAGCGGCCGGCGCGTTCCGTGAGAACCCAGACCTGACCGCCGCAGTAGTCGCCGAACACGTACCGGCCGGCCAGGTCGCGGATCCGCGTTCCACGATAGACGTACCCGCCGGTCACCGAGCACCCCTGCGAGGTGCGGTACTCGGCGATCGGCAGCGCCAGGCCGCTCATGTCACATCCCGTCTGTGGGTTGTGGCAGTGCGCGCCCTCCATGATCCTCCAGCCGTAGTTGCCGCCCTTCTCAACGAGATCGATCTCTTCCCAGGCGTTCTGACCCACGTCACCGACGAACAATCTGCCGTTCGCGCGGTCGAAGGAGAACCGCCAGGGGTTCCGCACGCCGAAGGCCCAGATCTCGCCGCGGGCGCCGGCCCGGTTCACAAATGGGTTATCGGGAGGAACGCGGTACGGCGTGCCGCCGTCGACATCGATGCGCAGCAACTTGCCAAGCAGCGTGTCGAGGCGCTGGCCGTTGTTGTGCGGGTCACGGGCCGAACCGCCGTCGCCCATCCCGATGTAGAGCATGCCGTCGGGCCCGAACTTGTTCAGCCCGCCGTTGTGGTTGGGGTACGGCTGGGCAATCTCGAGCAGCACTCTTTCATCAGTATCCGCGATGTCGGGGGATGAGACGCGATACTCGGCGATGATGGTCTTGAGACCGCCCCGGTTGGCGGTGTAGTTCAAGAAGAATCGCCCGTTGCGCTCGTATTGCGGGTGGAATGCAACGCTGAGCAACCCCATCTCGCCACCGGAGACGACGCGGTTCCGGATATCGAGAAACGGGCGGCTCAGCCGCCGGCCGTCTTTGATGATACGGATTACACCGGCCTGTTCCACCACGAATAGCCGTCCCGACCGATCGCCGGCATGAGTCACGTAGACCGGGTCCGCGAGACCTGTGACTAGTGTCTGAAGGGCCACTTTCTGAGGCGCCGCCCGCGCTGTCGTCGCCACGTAAATGATCCCAGCGACCAGTACCAGCACAATCAGGCCAATGGCCAGTGTTCGCATGCATCCCTCCGAATCCAGGATACAGAACACTACGAGGGGTTGACCCGCGGAGGTCCCTCACACGTTGAGTTCGCGCAGCTCTCCGGTCACCATGTAGACGACACGCTCGCAGACATTGGTGATGTGGTCGGCGGCGCGCTCGAGATGGCGGGCGACGATGAGCAGCTCCAGCGCCCGGGGGATTGTCTGGGGATCCTTGATCATGATGCCGAGCAGATCATGGAGGACGCGGTTCCGTAACTCGTCGACGACGTCGTCCTTGGCCGCCGCCTGCCTGGCGAGCCGTGGGTCCTGGGCGCGAACCGCATCGAGCATGTCCCGGACCATCTCCTGGATCTGCGCCTCCATCTTGGGGATGTCCACCAAGGGTTTGACCAACGGCTCAGTGCCGAGCCGTTTGACCGCCCGCGAGATCCCCTCGGCGTGATCGGCCATGCGCTCCAGGTCGATGGTGATAGCGAAGACGGAGGCTATGGTGCGCAGGTCCCCGGCCATCGGCTGCTGCGTGGCGAGCAGGCGCATGCAGCGCTGCTCCAGGTCCATATGCAGAGCGTCAATAGCGTCGTCCTCGGCGATCACCTGCTCGGCGGCGGCGACGTCGCGGGTCCGCAGGGCCTCCACCGCCCGGTGGATGGCTTCCCCTGCCCGCTCGCCCATCTGCACGACGTCGTCCTTCAGCCGGTGCAGTTCGCGCTCGAACGCTTCGCGTGTCACTATCCAAACCGTCCGGTAATGTAATCTTCGGTTCGCCGGTCCCTGGGCTTGGTGAACAGGTCGTTCGTCGGACCGTACTCGATCAGCTCACCGTCGAGGAAGAATCCCGTGAAGTCGGAGACCCGCGCCGCCTGCTGCATGTTGTGCGTGACGATGACGATGGTGATATCGTTGGCGAGCTCCCGGGCGAGTTCCTCGATGCGCAGCGTGCTGGCCGGATCGAGCGCGGAGGCCGGTTCATCCATCAGCAGAACCTCGGGTGACACTGCCAGCGCCCGCGCGATGCACAGCCGCTGCTGCTGGCCGCCCGAGAGGCTGGTCCCGGGCTTGTGCAGCCGGTCCTTGACTTCGTCCCACAGCGCCGCCGCCCGCAGGCTCTGCTCGACGATCTGCTCGACCTTTCTCCGGTCGCGCTCCCCTGCCAGGGTGAGACCGGCCGCGACGTTATTGTAGATGCTCATCGTCGGGAAGGGGTTGGCCTTCTGGAACACCATACCGATGCGACGGCGCACCAGGACGGGATCCGCGGCTTCGTCGTAGACGTTTTCCTGCCCCAGCAGAACCCGGCCGCTCACACGGGCCTCTGGGACGAGCTCGTGCATCCGGTTGATGCAGCGCAGGAAGGTCGATTTGCCGCAGCCAGACGGCCCAATGACCGCCGTTACCTTGCGCTCGGGGACCGTCATCGAGATCCCACGCAGCGCGTGCAGCCGATCGAACCAGGCGTGAACGTCTTGCGCCTGGATCCCCGTGGTGTGATCGATCAGGGCGGGTGTACGTGTTTGCATATCAGCGCAACTTTACCTGCCGGCCGGCCGCGTAGCGGGCCGTGATGTTCACGATCAGCACGATGGTGACCAAGACCAACGCTCCCGCCCATGCCTGCCGGTGCCAGTCATCGAACGGCGAGATGGCATAGGCGAAGATCTGCAGCGGCAGCGCGGCGATCGGCTGCAGGATGTCCCTGTTCCAGAACCGGTTGCCGAACGCCGTAAACAGGAGCGGCGCCGTTTCCCCGGCGATGCGCGCCAGCCCGACCATAATTCCGGTGACGATCCCCGCGGCCGCCGTCGGGATCACCACCCGCAGCGTAGTCTTCCAAATGGGGATCCCGAGCGCGAGCGAGGCTTCGCGGACGCTCTGCGGGACAAGCCGGACGATCTCCTCGGTGGTGCGCATCACGGTGGGGATCAGCATGATCCCGAGCGCGACCCCTCCCGACAGCGCGCTGAAGTGGTGCATCGGCAGCACGATGAGGACATAGGCAAACAGGCCCATCACGATGCTGGGAATGCCGTTCATGACATCGGCGGCAAAGCGCGCGGTGTGACTCAACCGTGTGTTAGGGTACTCGGACAGGAACGTGCCGCCCAGCACCCCGATGGGGATACCGATCACTCCCGCCAGCGTGATCAGCACCAGCGTTCCGACGATGGCGTTGGCCATGCCCCCGCCGGGTTCGCCCGCCGCGCCCGGGAGCTTCGTAAAGAAGTCCCAGTTCAGCGCCGACAGCCCGGTGCTCGCGAGGAACGCGAGGATGAGGAAGAGCGGAGTGAGCACCGCCAGGGTGCAGAGGAAGGTCACCCCGGCCATCACCCTGTTCTTCCACCGGCGCACCAAGTATCGACGTTGCATCGTCACTCCCTGATCTGCGCAGGTCCCCGCGCCACCCGGCTCACGAGCAGCCGTGCCAGCGCGTTCACGGCGACCGTCACGATGAACAGGACCAGTCCGGCGTAGATGAGCGCCGCGACGTAAAGGTCGCTGGTCGCCTCGGTGAACTCGTTCGCGATCACCGCGGGGATCGTGTATGCGGGCGCGAACAGCGAGGCTTTGATCTGCGGAACATTGCCGATGACCATCGTCACCGCCATCGTCTCCCCTAAGGCGCGGGCCAGCGCGAGGAAGATCGCGCCGATGATGCCCGAGCGCGCATACGGCAGCACCGCGGTCCGCGTCGTCTCCCACATCGTCGCCCCCAGCGCCAGCGCACCCTCCCGCTGCGCACGCGGCACGGCGCGCATGACCTCCGTGCTCACGGCCACGATGAACGGCACCACCATCGCTGCCAGGATCAACCCGGCGGTGAGCATGCCGATGCCGAGCGGCGGACCGCTGAAGAGCGGCAGAAAGCCCAGGGTTGATTTGAGCAGCGGCTCGAGCGTGGTGCGCACCCACGGCACCAGCACAAAGATTCCCCACAGGCCGATCACGACGCTGGGGATCGCGGCAAGGAGCTCAACGAAGAAGGTGATCGGCGCGCGCAGCCACCCCGGTACGAGCTCTGCGAGAAAGATTGCGACGCCGAGGCCCAGGGGGACGGCGATGAGCAGGGCGAGCGCAGACGACACCAGCGTGCCGTAGATGAAGGGAAGGACGCCGAACTCTTCCGCCACGGGGTCCCAGGTCGACGTGACGAAGAACCCCACGCCGAATCGCTGGATGGCCGGCGAGGCCGCGGCGATCAGGGCGACCAGGACGGCGCCGATGATCAGCGGCACGGCGGCAGCCATCACCGCCAGCAAAAGTTGAAACGGCCGGTCGCCCGTGCGGGCGGACGACCCGGCCGCGACTCTCCCTGCCACGCTCACACAGGAACCCCTAGGGCAGTATCGGTGTCCCCCTGGACGTGACGCTCTTCAGCGTGCCCTCGATCCGCACCACGAGGCGCTTCGGCAGCGGCGCATAGAGCAGCGCCGAGGCGTACTTCTGCCCGTCGTGCGTGGCCCACCACAGGAACTCCACCAGCGCCTTTCCCTTCACCGGATCCGGCTGCTCGCCGGCGATCAGGATCCAGGTGAACCCGGCGATGGGATAGACGTCCTTCCCGTCGGGATTGGTGAAGAACACCCGGTAGTCACCGGGGATGTTCTTCAGCGCGCCCTCCATGGCCTTCGTCGTGCTCGACAAAGATGGGCGGACGAACTGCCCGGCTTTATTCCGAACGTTCCCGAACGTCATCTTGTTGGTGAGTGCGTAGGCCAGTTCGACGTAGCCCAGCGAGTTGGGGGTTTGCCTGACCAGTCCGGCCACCCCCTCGTTCCCGCGGCCGCCGAGGCCCGTCGGCCAGTTGACGGAGGTGCCCTCACCCACCCTGGTCTTCCACATCGCGCTCACTTTGCTTAGATAGTTCACCCAGATCGCGGTCGTGCCCGACCCGTCGGAACGGTGTACCACGACGATGTCGGCGGACGGCAGCGCCGCCTTGGGATTCACCCGCACGATCCGCGGATCGCTCCACTTCGTGATCCTGCCGAGGAAGATGTCCGCCAGCACGTCCGGGGGAAAGTTCAGCCCCGTGCCGACGCCGGGGGCATTGTACACCGGAACGACGGCACCGGCCACCATCGGGATGTGCAGCACACGGCCGCCGGCCTGCGTGATTTGCCCGTCGCTCATCGGCCCGTCGGTCGCACCGAAGTCCACCGTCTTCGAGATGAACTGCCGGATGCCTCCGCCGGAGCCGATCGACTGGTAGTTGATCTGCACGCCTTTCTCTTCCGCGTAGACCTGCGACCACTTCGAGTACAGCGGGAACGGAAACGTTGCCCCCGCGCCGTTGAGTGTCACCGGCTGCGCCACGGCGCCGGCCGTGAGACCCATGATGGCGAGCAGAACAAGTCCCGCCCACCACGTACCTCTGATCATCTCTCTCCTCCACACATGAGTTGGATTCATGATCAGCGTAGCGGACAGGAGTGAACCCCGGGCCAACGGCGGGTCAAGCCTGGGTGAAGGGCGCGTAAAGCCGGAGAGCGGCCTACTCGTGGACGTCCAGGCGGTAGCCGATCCCGCGCACGGAAACGAGGCGTACCCCGCCGGCGACCTCAACCTTCTTGCGCAGCCAGCCGATGTGGGTGTCGAGGGTCCGGGTGTCGCCGAAGTAGTCCGCCCCCCAGACGTCGTTGAGCAGCCGCTCGCGGCGGACGACCTTGCCCTGATGGCGGAGCAGAAGGTGCAGCAGGTCGAACTCCTTTGCCGACAACGGGACGGGCTTGTGATCCACGCTCACTTCATGGCGGCCGATATCCATCACGAGGCGCCCTGCGGCGAGCCGGTCTTCCGCGCCGGCCCGAATGGCGAGGGTTTCTAAGACGTTCGCGATATCCTCGCAGCGATCGGTGCTGCCTTCGAGCAGCTCCAGGATGTCCTTCCACTTAATGATGTCTTTGGCGCTCGCGCGTCCTGAGAACAGCGCCTCGATGCCGTCCCGCAGCACGTCATCACCCTTGTTCTCCAAACGGTGCAGCGTGCGGGTGTGCGGGAACACGTCCTGCATACGGCGCAGCTGGCCCATCACGCGGGTCAACTCCTGCGCGGACTCCAGCACGACCTCGCCCATCTCGCGCACCGACGGGATCGCCCGGCGCACTTTGTGGATGGCCAGCCGGGCCGCCGCCGCTTCGATCGCATCGAGCACGTCGTCCAAGTAGCCGGTCAGGGCCTTCAGCGAGTCCGAGTCCACGGCCAGGGGCCGCGGAGTGACGAACCCTTCAAACAGGTCGCGCGCGATCGCGTCGCCCTTGTGCTCTAGATCCCGGATCGCCTGCCAGGCTTCGTCGGTTGGGGTCGATCCGCTGAGGGCGGCCACGAGGGCACGAGCCGCCTCGAAGATGGTCTGCGCCATCTCATCGAGGAGCTGAAACTCCTGGTCGGGCGCGGTCTGCTCCGCCTGCGCCGCCTGCCGGCGGTCGCTGTCGCGGGGGGTCATGCCGGCCTCAGGATATCACGCTGGTGTGAAGGCGGTGCGAAATCCATGCGAGAATAACCGAGGAGCCGCACGCCATGCGCGAATTCCACCTGGACCTTAATCACCCGGAGTTCGTCTTCGATCCGTACCCACAGCTCGCGGAGCTGCGCGAGAATCGTCCAGTCTTCTTCGATCCCGCCTGGAACAAGGTGTTCTTTACCCGCTACGATGACATCGCCGCGCTGCTGCGCGACCGGCGGCTGGGCCGGTCCATTCTGCACGTCCTGTCCCGAGACGAGCTGGGCTGGCCGCCGCCCAACCCGCTGACAAAAAACTTCGACTACTTCCAGAGCAACCACATGCTCGACAATGAGCCGCCCAAACACACGCGGCTCAAAGGCCTCATGCTCAAGGCGTTCACGTCTGCTCGCGTTGAGGGCCTGCGGGAAAAGATCCAGCGGATCGTCGACGGGCTCCTCGACCGCGTCCAGGATCAGGGGAGCATGGACCTGCTGCGGGATTTCGCGGAGCCACTCCCTGTCGCGGTCATCGCAGAACTGCTCGGAGTGCCTGAAGCGGACCGTCATTGGCTGCGCCCCTGGTCGGCCGGCATCGTGAAGCTCTACGAACTTGGTTACACCGACGAGCAGGCGAAGAACGCTGATCAGGCGGTCGTCGAGTTTTCCACATACGTCAAAGATCTCGCAAAGCAGCGCCGCCGCCGCTCCGAGGATGACCTGATCTCCGCGCTGGTGCGGGTGGAGGAGCAGGGCGAGATGCTCACCGAGGACGAACTCGTCGCTAACTGCATTCTGCTACTCAACGCCGGTCACGAAGCCAGCGTGAACGGCACGACACTCGGGATGCTCTCGCTGCATCACCACCCGGACCAGATGGCCCTCGCCCGGGAAGCGGCCCGGAGAGGGGATCACGAGTTCTTCAAAATCGCGATCGAGGAACTACTGCGATATGACACGCCGCTGCCGATGTTCGAACGCTGGGTCTTGCAGGATCTCGACTTCAATGGCGCGCGGCTGACGCGAGGCATGGAGGTGGGGCTGCTGTACGCCTCCGGCAACCGCGACACGCGCCGGTTCAACAACCCGGACAGGCTCGATCTCACCCGGAAGGACAACCCGCATCTCACGTTCGGCCTGGGCATCCACTACTGCATCGGCGCGCCTCTGGCGCGCGTGGAACTGCAGACGTCTTTCGAGACACTGCTGAAGCGCCTCCCGAAGATCCACATCGCGAAGGAACCCGTGGAGTACACCGGCGGGCTCGTCATCCGGGGCCACAAAGCGATGCCGGTGGAGTTCTAGGCTCGCTGCGCTTGAATCGTCTTGTGCAGGTCTTCAGGCGTGATCGCGGCCAGTTCGCGGAGCAACTGCGCCTTGAGAGAGCGCCGGTTGCGGACCCGCTGAGCGGCCCGCTCGGCGAGAAATGTCCCCAGGACGGCGGTCGCGAGGTATCCTGCGCCCGGCAGCACGGCCAGAGCTCGATGCCCGTTGTGCACGGTAAAGGCCCGGACGCCATCGGTGACAACCGCACGCTCGCCGGTCACGACGGCGATCCCACCTCGCCGAACTAGAGCGGAGGCCAAACGGGACAGGTTACGCCGGTGCTGTGATGGCTTGGATGAGCGTGCGGACGACGTCAGCGCTGCGGCCTCAGCATCTGTAGCCCGGATCACCGGCCACAGGGCGAGCTGAATCGTCCGCTGTACCGCTGCGGTGCGATGCACTCCTGATCCGGCGCCGGCGGCATCGATAAGCGTCGGCACGCCCCAATGGCGGGCGGCCACAACAGCTCGCTCGAGCTCCCTGCGGCGCTCGGCGCGGACGGTCCCCGGGGCGAGGACCAAAACGTCGATCGGCAGCCCGTCTGCGCGTTCGGGCAGCGTCGTGACGGCCTTCGCTCCGAGGGCACGTGTCACCCGCACAACATCATTGGCCGGCAAATCCCCTAGGTACAGCACGACAGGCTGTCGCTCGCGGAGCTCACCGAGCAGCGCGGCAATCACGTCACGTTCCACATCGATGTTGCTTCCGCCCAGCCGTCCCACTTTCCTCGACATCCTCACAGACCGCGGCGCGCGCACTTGCAAAGTGCCGGTGCGCGCACTACATTACTAGGTAACCGATGATCTTCCGTATGTGCGTGCTCTCAAGATTGCCCCGCGAGTGCATCTGTATGCGCGGAGGCTAGTCGCCTCCGCGTCTCCGCCCGGCAGCTTT
>JACPRY010000141.1 GCA_016193565.1 Armatimonadota bacterium | reverse complement strand
CAGCATCCCGCGACACCGTCGCCGCGCCGATAACGCTGTCGGCGCCTCCGTAGTAGACGAAGAAACGGTCCCCGAGCTCGACGGCCCCGCACGTGAACACGACGTTGGGCACAAGGCCTTCCCGCTCGTACGATTCAACGGGTTCGAGGATGGGGTTATGGGCGCGCGCCAGCACGTGTCGGGGATGCGCGAGGTCCAACAGCGCCATCCCCAGCCGGTAGGTCCGCGACTCGTCCACGCCGTGGTAGAAGAGCAGCCAGCCGTATGGCGTTCGCAGCGGCGGGGCGCCGGCGCCGACGCGGTTGCTGTCCCACATGCCGGGCCGGACCGGAAGCAGCGGCCCAAGGTTGTGCCAGCGTCGCAGGTCGTTCGAGACGCCGAGGTGGACGTTCGGGAAGATGCGGTGCAGCAGGTAATATTTCCCGCGGATCTTCGCGGGAAACAGCGAGCCGTTCTTGTTGTCCCACTGCCTGAACGCCAGGCCGATCCGGCGGAAGCGTTTGAAATCCTTTGTCGTGGCGATGCCGATGCGGACGCGCCAGGGCACCCCCTGGTCGGCAAAGGGTGAAGGGCGCGTCCGGCGGACCGGTGTGGTGGCCGGATACAGCGACGCCGCTGTGTAGCAGATGTAGTACCGGCCGTCGAACGCGGTGACGCGGGGATCCTCCGTGCCCAGCCGCTCCCACTCATTGCCGACGGCCGGCTCGAAGACCGGCTGCGGGCTGCGTTCGATGACCTCGACGCCGTTCCGCAGGCGCGCGAGCCCCAAGCGCGAGATCCAGTCCTGGCCCTGCGCGCGGTAGAGCAAGATGACATCACCCTGATAGAGGGTGGCAGCGGAGTTAAATACCCAGCGATCTTCCCACCAGCGGGCGGTCGGCGTCAGGATAGGGTTGCCGGAGTGTCGTTCGAGTGGTGGCGCGTCGAGCATTGCTTCGTCCATCCTCCAGTCATCATCTAATAATCATTACGTCCGGAGAATTCCATTTGTGCCTGCATGGGCAGGTCCTTCCTTCTTGTACCCAGGGGCGGGGGATTTTGCTCCAGACAAATAGGCACAGGGAACCGTGCGCGAATCGGTTCCCTGTTCTTATTATTGCCGGTTCCCCCGTTGCCGGGTTCCCCTTATCTCACCGTCCTGACGAATTCATCCATGGACAGCGCGGCGAGGGTTTCAATCCGGACCGAGCCGCGGGCCCCCAGCGTGACTGAGGCTTTCATCACCGTCGCGAGGTCCGGCGCCTCGACGATGTTCACGAAGTCATACGCGCCGAGGACCGCGTACTGCTGCAGCACCTTCACGCGCATCCCTTCGAGTTCCTTGTTCACCTCTTGGATCCGGCCCGGATTCTTCTTGATCGTTTCTGCGCCGTCCTCGGTGAGCCGGCTCAACATAATGTACGTCGCCATCTCGCTCTCCCTCCCGGAGTCTCTGCACGCCCCTCTGGCGCCGTTTCCTTTCGCGCAGGGCATTTCTCCCCCTGCAGGCCCGCCCGAAACTCCTGGCGAAGCACGACTCACCGGTCATGGATCCCCATACCTTGAGAGTGGAGCTTCGCCGGCGCATCACCTCCGGCGGGGTGGTGATGGCGCCTGGAGCGTTCGATGCGTTTTCCGCCCGCCTGGTCGAAGAGGCGGGGTTTCCTGCCGTCTACGCGAGCGGGGGCGCCATCGCGCGCAGCAGCGGGCTGCCCGACCTCGGGCTGCTGTCCCTGGAGGAGCTCGTGGCGCGGATTGCACAGATGACGGCGGCCGTGCGCCTTCCGGTCATCGCCGACGGCGAAACCGGCTTCGGCAATGCGCTCAACGCCGCACGGACTGTCCGCCTGTACGAAGACGCGGGTGTGGCTGCGATGCACCTGGAAGACCAGGTGTTCCCCAAGCGGTGCGGGCACTACGACGGCCAGGAGATCATCCCGCTGGAGGAGATGGTGGGAAAAGTCCGGGCGGCTGTCGAGGCGCGGCGTGATCCGGATCTTGTGCTCATCGCCCGGACCGATGCGCGGTCGGCGGCGGGACTCGATGAGGCGATCCGGCGCGCCAGGGCCTACGCGAAGGCGAAGGCCGATGTCATCTTCGTGGAAGCGCCACGCTCAATCGACGAAGTGAAAGCGATCGCGGCGGCGGTCTCCGCACCGCTCCTGTACAACCTCACGTACAGCGGCAAGAGTCCGGTGCTGCCGCCGGAACAGCTGCGCGCGCTCGGGTACCGCATCATCATCTACCCTGCCGATCTCCAGCTGGCGTCTCTGCTCGCGATGCGCCGCGCGTTGAAAGCGCTGCAGGAGCAGGGACTCACCCCACCGCCGCTGCGTGCGCCGTTCGAGGAGCGCGACGCGGTCGTTCGGTTAGACGAGTACCTGGCGATGTCGGCCCGCTACGGCGGAACGGACTAGTAGGTGTTTACGCGCCGCTGGGATGTCATCGTCGTCGGCGCGGGGAACGCCGCGCTGACCGCGGCGATCGCGGCGCATGATGCCGGTGCATCTGTGCTCGTGCTGGAAAAGGCGCCCCAGAAGGCCCGCGGCGGGAACACCCGGTTCTCGGGCGCGGTGTTCCGGTTTGCCTATCAGTCCCTCGACGACGTGATCGGCCTGCTGCCTGAGCCGCCGGAGGTCCGGATCGACGTCGAGCCGTATCCACCCGACCGATACTATGACGACATCATGAGAGTGACGGGCGGGCTGGCCGATCCGGCGCTGACCCGTACGCTCTGTGATTTGTCGCTTCCGACGGTCAGGTGGATGCGGGACCTGGGCGTGGAGTGGGAGCCCAGCGAGATCTTCGGCGTGCGTGACGTGGAGCGGTGGCGCTTCCCGCCCGGTCTGGTGCTCCAAACGAAGCGCGCAGGACTCGGGTTGAGCGACATGCTGTTCCGCGCGGCGGAATCGCGCGAGATCGCAACTGCCTACGACGCCAAAGCGGTGCGGCTGCGCCTAGACGCCGGCCGCGTCACGGGGGTCCTGGTGCGCACGCCGGATGGCGAGCACCAGGTCGCGGCAGAGGCGACCGTCCTGGCCAGCGGGGGGTTTGAGGCCAACCCTGAGATGCGGGCACGGTACCTCGGGCCAGGATGGGATACCGGCCCCGTGCGCGGGACGGAGTACAACACCGGCGAGATGCTGGCCGAGGCACTCGAAGCCGGCGCACAGGCGTACGGTCACTGGAGCGGCTGCCACGCCACCCCCGTGGACGCGAACGCCCCGCGCGTGGGCGATCTCCGGTTGACCGACAAGACGAACCGCCTCTCGTATCCATACGGCATCACAGTGAATCTTGCCGGGCAGCGCTTTGTCGAGGAAGGGGAGGATTTCTCGCAGTACACGTACGCGAAGATCGGGCGGGCCATTCTCGCGCAGCCGCACAATCGCGCCTGGCAGATCTTCGACCGGCAGACGGCGCACCTGCTCGAGGAGCGATACAAGACCGGTGCATCCGTCGCGGGGAACACGATCGAGGAACTGGCGACCGGGATGGGCGTCCCGGCCGGAGGGCTCGGTGAAACGGTAAGCACGTTCAATGCGGCGTCCCGCGGCGCACGGTTCGATCCCGGCGTCCGCGACGGCAAGGCGACACAGGGCCTCCTCCCGCCGAAGTCGAACTGGGCAGTGCCGCTGGAACGTCCGCCGTTTGTAGCGTACGCGGTCACCTGCGGCATCACGTTCACCTACGGGGGCATCAGGATCGATACGCGGGCGCGGGTGCTGGACACGGAATCGCGCGTGATGCCCGGGCTGTTCGCGACAGGCGAGATCACCGGCGGATTTTTCTATTTCAATTACCCCGCGGGCGCCGGATTGATGCGCGGGGCCGTGTTCGGCCGGATCGCCGGGGTCGAGGCGGCCAAGCTGGCGGCGGGGGTCGCCCAGACGACGTGACACAGCGGCGAATCCGAGCGGTCCTGATGCGCGGCGGCACGAGCCGCGGTCTGTTTTTCCTCCGCGCCGATCTGCCGTCTGATCCGCAGCTGCGCGACCGCGTGATCCTCGCGGCGTTCGGCGGCGGCGATCCATACGGCCGGCAGATCGACGGGATCGGCGGGGCGACGTCGACGACGAGCAAGGTGGTGATCGTCGGCCCGCCGTCCGTTCCGGACGCCGACGTGGATTACACCTTCGGTCAGGTCAGCGTCACCAAGCCGCTGATTGACTACGGCGGAACGTGCGGTAACCTGACGGCGGCCATCGGCCCTTTTGCGATTGAGGAACGATTGATCACCGGCACCGATCCCCTCACCCCCGTCCGCATCTGGCAGACGAACACGCGCAAGCGGATCGTCGCGCACATCCCAACCTCCGGGGGCCTGCCCCAGATCGAGGGCGAGTATGCGATCGACGGCGTCCCGGCTACGGGCGCACAGATCGTCCTGGAGTTTCTCTCCCCCGGGGGCGCGATGACGAGGTCCGCGCTCCCGACCGACCGGCCGTCCGAGCCGCTTGGAGTGCCAGGCCTGGGCGACATGACCGTGTCGCTGGTGGACGCGGTGAATCCCGTCGTGTTTGTGCGCGCCGAAGACCTCGGCCTCGCCGGTGTGGAGATGCCCGATCAGGTGGATGCGGATGCCGGGCTGCTGGCGCGCCTCGAAGCGATCCGCGCGCACGCCGCCGTGCGTATGGGGATCGCGCGGACGCCCGAGGAGGCCACTGCGGAGAGTCCCGGCGTGCCCAAGATCGCGTTCGTCTCACCGCCGGCCACCTATGCGTCCACGCGCGGCTCGACCGTGGCGGCTGACGCGATCGACTGCGTCGGACGGATCATGTCGATGGGCCGCCTGCACCGCTCGTACGCGGTAAGCGGCGCCAGCTGCACTGCGGCCGCCGCGCTCATCGAGGGGACCGTCGTCCACGGCGTCGTCCGGCCCGGGGCGTCCCTTCGACCAGGCTCAGGGCAGGCCAATGAGCGGACGGTGCGCGTGGGTCATCCGGCCGGCGTGATCGAGGTCGGCGCGAAGGTAGAGCGCCGTGATGGTGGGTGGGTGGTGGAGAAGGTGATCACGAGGCGCACGGCCAGGCGCTTGATGGAAGGTTCGGTACTCGTGCCCGCGTCACTGTGGCCTATCGAGTCTAGGACTGTGAAGACTGTGCAGACAGTGAAGACGAGTAATAGGGGGAGGGTGCAATGAGACGGATCGTTGTGGTCGGCGTGCTGCTGGCGCTTGCGTCCTGGTCGCTCGGCGCGGGGGCGGCGCAGGGGCAAACGCCGTACTATGCGGGGAAGACGATCGAGATTATCGTGCCGTTCGGCCCAGGCGGCGGCACGGACATCGAGTCGCGTTTCTTCGCCCCGTTCTTTGAGAAACACATCGCGGGGAACCCGAAGGTGCTCGTCCGCAACATGCCGGGCGGTGGCAGCATCCTCGGCGCGAATTTCTACGCCCAGAACGCGAAGCCGGACGGGACCCAGATCCTGGCCACTTCGGGGTCGACTGTGATCCCGTTCATGCTCGGCGTGCCCCAGGTGCGGTACGACTTCGCCCAGTGGAAGCTCATCAAGGTCAACGGGGTCGGCGGCGTGATCTACGTGTCGCCGAAGACCGGGGTGAAGACGGCGGCCGATCTGCTCAAGCCCGGGGAGAAACTCGTCTACGGCGGCATCAGCGCCACCGCACTGGACCTCACGGTCCTGCTGCTCTTCGAGATCCTGGGGCTGGACGTGCGGTCGGTGATGGGTTTTGAGGGCCGCGGTCCTGCGCGCCTGGCGTTCGAGCGGGGCGAGACCAACATCGACTACCAGACGACGCCGGCGTATCTGACGCAGGTCGTCCCGCTCGTCAGTGAGGGCAAGGCGGTGCCGGTAATGTCGATGGGCTTTGTGAACGACAGGGGACAGATGCTCCGGGATCCGGCCGCCCCGGACCTGCCGACGCCCTACGATGTCTTCCAGACGCTCCATCAGAGGAAGCCCGACGGGCTGATCCGGTGGAAGGCGTATCAGTCAATGGTGGCCGCGGGGTTCGCGTTCCAGAAGGCGCTGTGGGTGCCGAAAGCCACGCCTCCTGAGGCGGTCACCGCGCTGCTGGAATCGATCGACAAGATGGGGCGCGACCCGCAGTTTCGCGCGCTCAGCCGGAACGTGCTGGAAGGCTACACGGTCTTTCGCGGAGACAGGCTTGAGCCGGCGGTGCTGAGGTCGATGCGGATGACCCTGGACGTGAACCGGTACATCCTCAATCTGCTGCAGACGAAGTACAACGTGCGGTTCTAGTTGCCCGAAGCGATTTCTGCGGCGCTCGCCCTCTTTGTCGATCCCCACCGCCTGACGATGATGCTTCTCGGCATCCTCGTCGGGCTGGTGATCGGGATCCTGCCCGGGATGGGCGGCATCGTGTCGGTGGCGATCCTGCTTCCGTTCATGGTGCAGCTGGACGCGTTTGCGGCGCTCGCGATGGTGACGGGCTCGCTCGCCGTCGTACACACCTCGGACACGATCACGTCGGTGCTCATCGGCGCGCCGGGATCGGCCGCGTCGGTGACGTCGGTCATGGAAGGCCACTCGCTCGCGCGGCAGGGGCAGGCCGCGCGGGCGCTCTCGGCCGCGTATCTGTCGTCGCTCATTGGCGGGCTCATCGGCGCGCTCGGCCTGACGCTGTCGATTCCGATCGCGCGCCCGCTGGTGCTCTCGTTCGGCTCACCGGAACTGTTCATGCTGACCGCCCTGGGTGTCTCATTCGCCGGCAGCCTGCTGGGGAAGGACACCCGCAAAGGGCTTGCCGCCGGACTGCTGGGCCTGCTCCTGGGTACCGTCGGACCGTCGCCGACTGCCGCCGAGGTGCGGTTTGCGTTCAATCAGGTCTACTTGAGCGACGGCCTGGATCTCGCCATTGTCGCCCTGGGAATCTTCGGCATCGCCGAAGTGGTCTCGCTCCTGGCGCGCGGCGGTGCGGTGGCGCAGCGCACGCAGCTCGGGCGCGGCTGGCTGCAGGGACTTCGCGATGTCTTTGAACATCGCTGGCTGGTGCTGCGCGGTTCGCTCATCGGCATGTGGGCCGGAGTGCTGCCGGCCATCGGCGCGACTGCGGGCACGCTCATGGCCTATGGTCACGTCGTCGCCACCAGCCGCGACCGGTCGAAGTTCGGGAAGGGCGATATCCGCGGGATCATCGCGCCTGAGGCGGCCAACAATGCGGTCGAGGCCGGCGATCTCGTACCGACGCTGCTGTTCAGCGTGCCGGGCAGCGCCCCGACGGCGATGATCATGGGCGCGTTGCTTGCATACGGCATCGTCCCCGGACCGCGCATCGTCACCGAACACCTTGACCTCATCTACACGATCGTCTGGTCGTTCGCCGCCAGCAACCTCATCGGCGCCGCGATCATGTTCGCCGCAAGCCCGGCGCTGGCGCGCCTGACATACATCCCGTTCAACCGGCTTGCGCCCGCGGTGCTCCTGGCGATGGTGGTCGCCGCGTACCAGGAGACGCAGCACGTGGGCGACCTCGTCACGCTGGTCGCGCTCGGGATCCTCGGGTATGTGATGAAGGCGTCGGGCTGGCCGCGGGGGCCACTGCTCATCGGGTTCGTACTGGCCAATCCGTTGGAGCGCTACTACCATCTCACGGTGAACCTCTACCTGCGCCCGGAGGACTGGCTCTTGCGTCCAGGCGTGCTCATCCTCGGGGCGCTGCTGCTGGCGCCATTCGTCTGGGGCGGGGTACGCTACGCGCGGACACGCACGATGCGCGCGTCCGCGATCGTCGAGCGTCATCCGATCGAGCCCGCGACGGTCGTGAGCGCGTTGATCTTCCTGGTCTTTGGCTATGCCTGGCTCGTGAGCCGGGACTTTCTCCCCGGCGCCGCGCTCATGCCGGTCCCAGTGGCAGCCGCCGGCACAGTGCTGAGCGCCATTCAGTTCGTTCAGGAACTGCGCGGCAAAAGCCGGGGAGCAGGGGAGGAGGACGAACCGGAAGGCACGCCCCCAGGTGGGCACTCGCGCGCGGCAGCCCACCTTCTGGGCTTCGTGCTCTACGGTGCGCTCATCTGGATCGTAGGCATCCAGATCGCCTCGGTGCTGGCCATCGTCGTGTATCTCATCTTGATGGTGCGCATGCGGTGGTATTGGGCCGTGGGGTATGCTGCTGCCGCGGTCGTCGCGCTGGAACTGATGGCGCGTGTGCTGGGACTGCATTTCCCCGCGGGGATCCTGAGATGAAGTCGGTGAGGATTCACGCGACCGGCGGACCCGAGGTCCTCCGCTACGAAGAGGCGCCGACTCCGGTGCAGGGAGAGGGTCAGGCACTCGTGCGCCTGCGGGCGATCGGCGTGAACTTCATCGACATCTATCACCGCAGCGGGCAGTACACGCTCACGCTGCCGGCCATCATCGGCCAGGAAGGCGCAGGGGTCGTGGAATCGGTTGGCCCTGGGGTCACCGAAGTGAAGCCGGGCGATCGCATCGCGTATTCCAACGTGCCCGCCTCTTACGCGGAGTTCGCGGCCGTGCCGGCCTGGCGGTGCGTGTCTGTGCCGGCACCGGTTGGGTTCGAGCAGGCCGCGGCCGCAATGCTGCAGGGGATGACGGCGCACTATCTCAGCCACACAACCTATCCGCTCACACGAGGCGAGACGGCGCTCATCCACGCGGCGGCTGGCGGCGTCGGAGCGCTGCTGGTGCAGATGGCGAAGCGCCGGGGCGCCCGGGTCATCGGCACCGTCTCCACCGAAGAGAAGGCGAAGATTGCGCGCGAGGCCGGCGCCGACGAGGTCATCAACTACACTCGCATGGACTTTGAGTCCGAGGTCAAGCGACTGACGGACGGGCACGGCGTCCACGTCGTCTTCGATTCGGTCGGCAAGGACACGTTCGAAAAGAGCCTCAACTGCCTGACGCTGCGCGGCATGCTGGTCCTGTTCGGGCAGACGAGCGGCCGCGTTCCGCCGGTGGATCCGACGCTCCTCAACACGCAGGGGTCGCTCTTCCTCACCCGTCCTTCACTGCATCACTATACGCACACGCGCCAGGAATTGCTGCAGCATGCCAGCGAGGTGTTGGGTTGGGTCGCGAGCGGCGCGCTCCGGCTTCGCGTCGATCGGACCTTTCCACTCGAGCAGGCGGCTGAAGCGCATGCCTACCTGCAGTCCCGGACGGCGCTCGGTAAGGTCCTGCTCATCCCCTAGCGCGTTCCTCCGCACGCTCGATCCTGGTCCGGAATGGGAAAAACAATTTAATGTGGCTTCGCGCCCGGCTGGTGTCCCGATGAGACCCTCGGAGCACCACGAACCGTCCCACGACGCTCCGCACGACGGGATGACGACGCCGCGCATCCGCGCGTTTCTGCGAGACTGGATGACGGCTGCGGAGGACCCCGCGTTTGCCCACGGCGCCGTGCTGCGTCTCACATACGGCGTCACGGCGGCTGTGGCCAGCCTTGCGCTGCTGGCGCGACTTCTCGGGATGGCGATTCCTGTGTGGTTGGTGGCCTCGCTGGCAGGGATCGCGATGCTCGCGACCTGGATCCAGCAGCGGCTGCTTCGCGCGGGATGGTTCGTCCGCGGGCTGCCGCTCATCCATCTCAACCTCGGTTTGCTCCTGCTGTCGTTCGGGATCGCGTACACCGGCGGCCTGCAGAGCCCGTTCGTGTGGATCTACGCGATCCCCGTGGCGATCGAAGGAGTCCTGCGCGGCGGTTCCTGGGGGGTCATCAGCGCGACGGCAAGCACGGTCTACTTGATCGCCGCAACGCTCGTAGCGACCGCCGGCGTCATTGGGGCAGGGTCCCGGGGGGACTCGAGTCTGAGTGTTTTCCTTATCAGTTACGTCGGCATGTTCTACGTCGTGGCCTTCATCGCGTCGTCGCTGCGCGGCCAGGTTCGCGAGATCTTCAGGCTGGCCCGCACCGATCCGCTGACCGGGCTGGCCAACCGGTACGCCCTGCGGCAGGCGCTCGAGCAGGAGGTCGCCCGCGCCCGCCGGTATGGGCTGTCGTGCGCCGTGATCATCGTTGAGATTGATAAGTTCAAGCGCTTCAACGACCGTTACGGGCACCTGCACGGAGACGAGGTGCTCCGGCGTGCCGCGGCCACGCTGCGCGGCTCTTGCCGGGCTGCTGATCTCCCCGCGCGGTTCGGCGGGGACGAGTTCGTGGTCGTTCTGCCGCAGACCGGGAAAGGGGAGGCCGCGCGGGTGGCTGAGCGCATCCGGTCAGACATGGAAGAGTTTTCGTTGCTGCGTGGGTTCCCTCTCACGGTCAGTCTCGGCCTCGCAGCGTTCCCCGACGACGGGCTATTTGCGCGCGACCTGCTGGAAGCCGCCGACGCGGCGATGTATGCGGCCAAATCCGCCGGTGGCAACGCGGTGCGGGCCGCCGCCGGCACGAGCCCGGCCGTCTAGTCCCGCGCGACCTTCCTCCCAACGTTTCCCGGAAACTTCAGAATGTCTTCGAGATTTTCAGACGTCGATCTGCGATTGTCTGCCGGATTGTGTGCTGCCCCCTCGCCGGTGAGGGAAAATGTTATAGTCGAAGTATCCACCCGCACGGATGATTGTGCACCCGCATTGTGGGGAAAATCGTCCTGCAGGATTTCCGATGCATCCCGAGCAGCCGGTCACCGGCCCCACCGACAATTCAGCGCAGCAACGACAGACGTCCCGCCGTGGCGGCCCGCGCCGGGACAAGCGTTCGCCCTCGTGGCTGCGGGCGGCACGCGTGGCCCCCCGGGCAGGGGTCGTGCTCCTTGTGGCCGTGCTCGCCGTGGGGACGCTCGCCGGGCTCGCGGCGGCCTTTTCGCTCGTTCCGGACATCTCGAAGGTGTATGACCCGCCGAGCGAGGCGACGCGCATCTATGCGGCCAACGGTGAGCTGATCGCCAGCGTCTATCGCGAGAACCGCGAGTACGTGACCCTCGACCAGATCCCGCTCAGCATGCAGCAGGCCGTCATCGCCATCGAAGACGAGCGGTTCTTTGGACACAGCGGCATCGATCTGGAGGCCATCGCTCGGGCCATGTGGCGCAACCTGCGCGCGCGCGAACTCCGGGAGGGCGGCAGTACCATTACCCAGCAGCTCGCCCGCAACGTCTTCTTGACGCCTGACCGGACACTGCGCCGCAAGGTCGCCGAGATCGTGCTTGCGTTGGAGATCGAGCGCCGGCTCACCAAGCACGAGATTCTTGAGCGCTACCTCAACCAGGTGTACTTCGGGCAGGGCGCGTACGGCATCGAGATGGCCGCGCAGGTCTATTTTGGAAAGCCGGCGCAGAAGCTGACGCTCGCCGAGAGCGCGATGCTGGCCGGACTGATTCGGGCCCCATCCCTCTACTCTCCCTACCGCAACCTCGACCTCGCCCGCTATCATCAGCGCCTGGTGCTGAAGCGAATGGCGCAGCTCGGGTACATCACGCGCGAGCAGGCGTACGAGGCGGCCGCGCGGCAACCCCTCTGGCTCGCACGGCTCCGGAACGTCGGGCTCACCAGCGTGCGGGCGCCGTACTTCGTCTCCTACGTGCTGCCGTACCTCATCGAGCGGTTCGGTGAGGAGCGGGTCTATCGCGGGGGGCTCCAGGTGTACACGACCCTCGATCTGCCGATGCAGATCGCGGCGGAGCAGGCCGTGCGTCATGGACTCGATGAGGCCCGCGAGCAGCGCCTCAATGCCACGCAGGGTGCGCTCGTCACGCTGGACGTGCACACCGGATACATCCGGGCGATGATCGGCGGCTACGATTTCTGGAAGAGCCAGTTCAACCGCGCATTCCAGGCCCGCCGCCAGCCGGGATCCGCATTCAAACCCTTCATCTATACGACGGCCATCGAGGCCGGATGGCGGTCGACGAAGGTGTTGTTGGATGCACCGGTCAGCTACCGGTCGGGCGTGGGATGGTGGCACCCTAAGAACTACGATGGGAAGTTCCGCGGTCCGGTGACGATGCGCACCGCGCTGGAGAAGTCGATCAACATCCCGGCGATTCGAACGCTGAACACCCTGCGAACGACCCGGGTCATCGCCGTGGCGCGGCGCATGGGCATCCAGAGCCCGCTGGAGCCCAACCTCTCACTGGCGCTCGGCAGCTCGGACGTCACGCTGCTGGAGCTCGCCTCGGCCTACGCGACACTGGCCTCGATGGGTGTACGCAGCGAGCCGATCGCGATCTCGCGGGTCATCGATCAGTCGGGGAAGGTGCTCGAGCAGAACGTCCCGCAACGACGTCCGGCGCTTGAGGCGGAAGTGGCCTACCGGATGATCGACATCTTGAAGGGCGTGATTACCCGCGGCACCGGGCGGGCGGCACGCATCGGCCGTCCCGTTGCGGGCAAGACCGGAACGTCCGATGACTACCGGAATGCGTGGTTCATCGGATTCACGCCACACTTGCTCACTGCGGTGTGGGTCGGGAACGATGACAATTCGCCGATGAACAAGGTCGTGGGCGGGACCGTCCCGGCCCGGACGTGGGCCGCGTTCATGCGGACGGCGGTGGCCTCGATGCCTGCGGACGATTGGGACCGGCCCGAGGGCGTGGAGATTGAAGTCCGGCGGCCCTCGCCTCCGGCGGCGGTCGTTCCTCCCAACCTAGAGCAACTGGTGCGGGAGACGGTGCTGCAGCAGCTGCGGAATCAGTTGGAGCGCGCGGCGCCCGTGCAATCAAATGTCCCCGACGACCGGGGACGGGAGCAAGAGCGGCCGGAGGACGACGGCTAGCGAAATTTACGCAGATAGAACGTGACCATGCCGGCGCGGCTTCTCCCGCGCCGGTTGCGTTTTTGGGGTGATGCGCTTAACGTGTGGGGTGGAATGAGGGTGCCGGCTCGGATCGGCGGTCTGCTCGCGCTGGCAGTGGTGCTCGCCGGCTGCCGGACCAGCGTTCCCGAAGCCGGCGGCCGCGTCGCCGTCATTGCCTCGTTCTACCCGCTCGCGGAGTTCGCGCAGCGCGTCGGAGGAGATCGCGTTCGCGTGACCATGCTCGTACCGTCCGGCGTCGAGCCGCACGACTACGAGCCGACGCCGAGGGAGATCGCCGCGCTCACGAGGGCGCGGGTCGTGATCTATAACGGCGCAGGGTTTGAGCCGTGGCTCGAGCGCCTTCTCCCGGAGGTCGCAGGCCGGGCGGTGATCGTGAACGCCACTCAGGGACTTCCGCTCGTTGAGATGGATCCGCACGTCTGGCTGGACCCGCTCCTCGCACGGCAGCAGGTGGAGAGGATCGCGCAGGGGCTGATCCGCGCCGATCCCGCGGGCCGGCGAGGCTACGAGACACACGCGAAGGACGTGAGCCGGCAACTTCGGGAACTCCACGCACGTTTCAGCACGGTCCTGGCCGGGTGCCAGAGGAAGGAAATCCTGACATCGCACGCGGCATTCGGCTATCTCGCCAGACGGTATGGGCTCACGCAGATCGCGATCAGCGGGCTCACCCCCGAAGCCGAGCCGGCGCCGGCGCGGCTGAAGGAACTGGTCGAAACTGCCCGGCGGCACCAGGTGAAAGTGATTTATGTGGAAACCCTCCTCAGCCCACGCTTCGCGGAGGTTGTCGCCCGAGAGGTCGGCGCAAAGGTCCGTACCCTGAACCCGATCGAAGGGCTGACCTCAGAAGAACGGCGCGAGGGAAAGAACTACTTCACGGTGATGAATGGAAACCTCACTCAGCTTGCCGAAGGCCTCGACTGCCGCTGAGCGGGAGGCGGTGGCGGATCTCCACCGCGTCGGCTTCAGTTACGGCGGCGACCCTGTGCTGCACGAGATCTCACTCCTGATCCGTCGCGGCGATTTCCTCGGGATCATCGGCCCAAATGGGTCAGGGAAGACGACGCTGCTGCGGATTCTCGTCGGTCTGTTGCAGCCGTCGTTCGGCCAGGTGCGGCTCTTCGGCGCAGACATCAGGGATTTCACGGAGTGGCAGCGGATCGGATACGTGCCGCAGAAGGCCGTGGCCTTTGAATCGAGGTTCCCTGCAACCGTCTTCGAGGTCGTCGTCAGCGGGCGAAGCGGGCGCGCGGGACTCCTGCGGCGGTTTACCGACGTCGATCGAGATGCCGCGGAGCGGGCGCTGGATACGGTGGGGATGGCCGCGTTCCGCGATCGGCGGATCGGCCGGTTGTCGGCCGGTCAACAGCAGCGCGTGTTCATCGCGCGTGCGCTGGCAAGCGGGCCGGAACTGCTGCTGCTCGACGAGCCGACGGTCGGTGTGGATCCGGACGCGCAGGAGCAGTTCTACAGCCTGCTCCGGCGGCTGAACAAGGAGCTCGGGACGACGCTCGTGCTCGTCTCACACGACATCGGCGTCGTCGCGCAAGAAGTGACGCAACTCGCCTGCCTGAACCGCACACTGGTTTTCCACGGAAGTCCCGAGGAAGCGATGCGCTCGGGAGCACTCGCCCAACTGTATCGCGAGCAGAGCTGGGTCGTCGCCCACCACCACTAGATGCCTGAGATTCTCCAGTACGGCTTCATGCAGCGCGCGTTTGCAGCCGGGATCGCGATCGGCATCATCGCGCCGGTGATCGGCGTGTTCCTGGTCCTGCGCCGGCTGAGCCTGATCGCGGACTCACTCGCGCACGTCGCGCTGGCGGGCGTCGCCGTGGGGCTGCTGGCGGGAACCTATCCACTGGCCGGCGCGCTCGTGCTCACGCTGTTGGGCGCGATCGGCATCGAGCGCCTGCGCGTCTCCGGGCGTCTGTTCGGGGAGGCCGCGCTGGCCATCTTCCTTTCAGGAGGACTGGCCGTTGCGGTCGTGGTGATCGGACTGGCCGGCGGCTTTACCGTGGATCTGTTTTCGTATCTCTTCGGCGCGATCACGGCCGTGCGGCCCGGCGACCTGTGGCTCATCATCGGGCTGGGGTGCGTCGTCGTCGCGACCGTCGCCGCGCTCTATAAGGAGCTGTTCGCCATCACATTTGATGAGGAGAGCGCCCGTGTCCAGGGGATCCCGGTCGACACGCTCAATCTCGTCCTGACGGGTCTCGTCGCCGTGACAGTGGTGGTGGCGATGCGCGTGGTCGGGGCGCTGTTGACCGGAGCGCTGCTCGTCATCCCGGCGGCGACGGCGATGCGTCTGTCGAAGAGTTTCCGCGGCACGGTCGCGATCGCCCTGGCCTGCTCGCTGACGGCGGTTGTGGCGGGGATCACCAGTTCCTTCTACCTCAATATCGCCGCCGGTGGGGCGATCGTCCTCTGCGCGATCCTGCTGTTCTCGGGAACCGTCCTCGTGCGCTCCCGATCGTAGTCTCTACGACTTCAGATACTTCTGGTACCAGCTAAGCGTCCGTTCCCATGCCGCCTTCGCCGCGTCGGCGCGATAGCGCGCGCCGGTGTCATTGAAGAACGCGTGATCGGCGTTGGGATAGACGACGATCTCGTGCGTCACTCCTGCCTTCTGCATCGCGTCGCGCACGGCCGGGATGCCGGCGTTGATGCGGGTGTCGAGTGCTCCGTAGATCGCGAGCACCGCGGCCTTGATCTTTGGGACGTCTTCAATCGGCGGGTTCGGGCCGTAGTGGGGAACCGCGGCCTTCAACTCAGGGTTGCGTGTCGCCAGACGCCAGGTCATGCCACCGCCGAAGCAGTAGCCCATGACGCCGATCCGGTCGCGTTGCACGGAGGCCAGGCCCTGCAAATACCGCACGCCCGAGTTCAGCACCTCGACGTGTTGTTCAGCGGGAGTCTGGCCGAGGATCGCAGTCACCTGCGCGGAATCGCTGTAGCGCGCCGTCCCTCCCTGGTGAGAAGCCAGGTCGGGGGCGATGGCAACGTAGCCCACTTTGGCGAGGCGCCGGCATACGTCCTTGAAATGCTCGAGCAGTCCCCGATTCTCGTGAACGACGAGGACGCCGGGAGATGCGCAACGTTTGATGGGCCGGTGGAGGCCGCCGCGGTCACCTCGCCGGCTGAGGCTGTCACGCCGAGGCTGTGCAGCATGGGAATGGCGAGAGCCACCCCGCCTGCCATCAGCGCGGTCCGCCGGAGAAACTCCCGCCGGTTCAGCCGGCCATCACGATAGTCTTCGACCCACTCCTCAATGATGTAACGCTGGAGATCGCTCACGGGCTGACCCCCCTTCAGGATAGGAGACGGAAACGCAGAAGCGCGAAAGGCGGCTTCCTGATCCTGTTGACTGGTTAGCCTCGAATCGCGTTTATCAGACAGCGCCACCTCGAAGGAGTTCAGGACGGTCGGGCGAAACGATGAAAGTCCGGGAGAGGACAGAGCAGGTCTGCTCCAGTGACGGTTCCCGCGGACGCGGGAATCCGGAATGGCAGGTGGTGGGCGCACGTAGGGGTCGAAGATGAGACGGCTGTTCGCCGTGCTCCTGGCGGTGATGTTCGTCTGGACGCTGCCCGCAGGGCGCGCCCTCGGACAGGCTGCCGGAGTGAAGGTGATTGTCAACGGCGTCGAAGTCTCGCTGCCCGCGCCTGCCGTCTTCTCCGGCGGACAGGTGATGGCTCCCATTTCAGGGCTCTTTGAGCCCATGGGAGCCATCGCGGCGTATTACGAGTCGGATCGCAGCATCGTCGTCAGCAACCGCGTGCGCACGACGCTGCGGATGCGGTTGGGCGATCCCACCCTTCACGTCAACGGGACGGCCCGGCCGCTGCCAATCGCTCCCTCGCTCCAAGGTTCGCAGGTCTACGTTCCGGCGCAGGCGGTCTTCTCGGCCCTCGGTGCCTGGACAAAATTTGAGGACGCCGACCGCACACTGTACGTCAGTTCTCAGATCAGAAGCCTCACGACCCTGGTCGTTGCAGATGCGCTGCAGGTGCGGGTGGACGCCACCGGCCCCGTGCAGGTGGAAACCAACGTCCTGAGCAGCCCCGACCGGCTGGTCGTCGACTTCCTGCACGCGGCCCTTCGCACGCAGGAGCGAGAGCTCTCGATCAATGGCGCGGGCGTGACACGGATCCGCACCGCGCAGTTCCAGATCAAGCCCTACGTCTCCCGGATGGTCTTTGATCTGGCGCAGCCCGTCGAGGTCCGGGTGACGACATCGACCACGAGCTACCTGGTCACCCTCGAAGTGCGCCCGAAGGGTCAGGTGACGTCAACCGGTGGCCCGCCCGCCGAGCCGCGAGATCCTAGCCAGGCCGCCGCCGCCAAGATCATGGGCGTGAAGTTCGAAGAATCGGGACAGGCCGGACGCCTGGTCATCGAAGGAACCAACACCATGGAATACAAGGTGCGGGAGTTCGTCTACCCGGACCGCTTGGCCATCGACATTCAGAACGCGGTGTTCATTCCGATCAAGCAGGAGTTCGCGGTCGACGGCCCGTCGATCGTGTCCATCCGCGCGGCGCAGTTCACCGCGGATCCCCCGATCACCCGCGTGGTCGTTATCCTCAAGCGCAAGATGAACTACCTGGTGAGCCAGTCAGACGGCCGGCTGAGGATCGAGATCAATGCGTACACCGGCCGGGGCCACATCGTCGCACTTGATCCAGGCCACGGCGGCCGCGATCCGGGGGCGGTCGGTCCCACGGGGCTGCGCGAGTCCGACGCGGTGCTGGACATCGCGCTGCGAGTACGGGAACTCCTCCAGCGCGACGGGATCCGGGTCGTGATGGTCCGCGAGACGGATGCGACTGTGGAACTCCCCGACCGCCCGCGGCTGGCCCGCGAAGCCGGCGCCACGATCTTCGTGAGCCTCCACGCGAACGCACATGCCCGCACCGCCGTCAACGGTTCGGAGACCTACTATCTGACGCCGCAGAGTCTGGCGCTCGCGCAGATGATCCAGGATGAACTGGGGATCGTGCTGGGGATCCCCAGCCGGGGGATCAAGACCGCCAACTTTGTCGTGCTGCGCGATAGCGGCATCCCATCGGTGCTGGTCGAAGCCGCGTTCATCTCGCATGCCGATGATGAAGCCCATCTGCGCGATGCCACCTTCCGCCAGCGCATCGCGCAGGCGATCCACAAGGGCATCAACCGGTTCCTCGCGATCTATCCCTCGCCGGTCGCGCCATAGACGCAACAGACGCAATCGACACGCGGTCAAGGAATCACTCTGGCGTCCAGAGAAGGTTCGCGTATGACGCGCGCCGACGGTCGCCAGTCCGACGAACTCCGCCAGGTGAAGATCACGCGGCACTACCTGAAACATGCCGAGGGATCGGTCTTCATCGAACTGGGGGATACCCGCGTCATCTGCTCAGCGAGCGTCGAGGAGCGGGTGCCGCCATGGCTGCGGGGAGCGGGGCAGGGCTGGGTGAGCGCGGAGTATGGGATGCTGCCGCGTTCCACGACCGAGCGCACTCCGCGCGATCAGGGACGCGCCGGCGGCCGGGTGCAGGAGATTCAACGCTTGGTGGGCCGGTCGCTGCGCGCCGCCGTGGACATGGACAAACTGGGAGAGCGGACCATCTGGATCGACTGCGATGTCATTCAGGCCGACGGCGGCACCCGCACCGCCGCGATCACGGGGGCCTTTGTGGCGCTGGTCGACGCGCTGCACCTCCTGCGGAAGACCGGAGCCCTCTCCCGATGGCCACTGCGTGAGTTTCTTGCAGCAACCAGTGTCGGGATCGTGGAGGGCGCCTCCGCGCTCGATCTCACCTTCCAGGAAGACTCCCGCGCGCGAGTCGACATGAACGTCGTCATGACGGAATCAGGCCGCCTCGTGGAAGTCCAGGGAACGGCCGAGGGGCTCCCGTTCACACGCGACGAACTGCAGCAGCTCCTTAACCTTGCGGAGCGCGGCATCAAACGGCTCATCAGTTATCAGAAGGAAGTCCTCACCGACGTCCTGGCCGGAATTCCGCGAAGCTAATCAGATGGCGAGAGCATCAGCGCGCACGAGGCGGTCGGCGCCGCGAACGCGGCGCGGGGCGGGAAAGCGCCCGCCGGTCGCGCCCGTTCCCGGCGTCCTCGAAATTGTCCTCGCCACGCGCAATGAGGGAAAACTGCGCGAGTTCGTAGACCTCATGCGGGATCTCCCCGTGCAGATCTACTCGCTCGACGCGTTTCCTCGACTTCCGGAGCTGCCGGAAGACGGCCGGACCTACACCGAGAACGCCATCAGCAAGGCCTCCATCGTGGCAAATCTGACGCGAAAGGTGGCGGTCGCCGACGACTCGGGCATCGAGGTGGATGCGCTCAGCGGCGCGCCGGGGCCGCAGTCGCGCCGGTTCCTAGGGGAGCGGGCGACGGATTCCGCCCGAAACGCCCGCCTGCTCAAACTGCTGCGGACGGTGCCGGCCGTGCAGCGCGGGGCCCGCTACCGCGCGGTCGTCGCCGTGGCCACGCCCGACGGTGGCGTGCGAACGTTTGAGGGCATCTGTGAAGGCCAGGTGCTGACCACACCCCGCGGCTCCCACGGGTTCGGCTACGACCCGATCTTCTACGTACCGGCGTTCGGCAAGTCTATGGCGCAGTTACCGGTGACCCTCAAGAACCGGATCAGTCACCGGGCCGGCGCGTTCGCCGCGGCGCGGCCGCATCTACGGAAACTCGCCACGAGAGCGCGGGCGCTCGCCGAATAGGATGTGTTACCGCTTCTTCTTTGACTTTTCGAGGAGATCCTCGAGTTTTTGAGGATTCCCGAGCAGGTCCTGCCAGGCATCTTTTCGCCTTTTCATC
>JACPRY010000140.1 GCA_016193565.1 Armatimonadota bacterium | reverse complement strand
GTCGCCGCGATGGTCCGGGTCACAACAGCGCTCGTGGGAGACTCTCCGCTCGGGGTCCGTCTCGGGCCGATCCTCATGGCCCTCATCACCTCGTTGCTCATGTACGATCTGGCCAGGCAGATGTTCGACCGCCGCGCCGGCCTTCTCGCTGCGGCGGGCTACCAGATCACCCCGATTGCAGCGGTGGGGGCAATCATCGCGGCACCCGACGCGCCCTTCATCTTATTCTGGGTGCTGGCGGTCTGGTGTCTCTGGCGGGCACGGACGAGTGGCCGCGCATGGGCATGGTACGGTGCGGGGTTCGCTGGCGGACTCTGCCTGATGAGCAAACTGTCGGGGCTCTTTCTCGGCGCGTCACTGGCCGGGTTCCTCCTCTTCGTCCCTTCGGAACGCCGCTGGCTCCGGCGACCGGAACCGTACCGGGCCGCCGCGATCGCGCTCACTGTTGTGTTCCCCCTCGTCGCCTGGAACAGCCGCCATGACGCGATCACCTTCGACAAACTACTCAATCCCGCTCACTGGATCGACCTGCACGGACCGGTGAGAGAAGCCGCCGCCTTCGTGGGCGCGAGCGCCATCTACTACGGGCCCATCACCTTGGTGCTCTTGCTGGCCGCGCTTGCTGCCAGCATCTCGCTTGGGCGGCGCGGCGATGATCGGTTTGCGCTCCTGGCCTGGCTTGCCGCGCCGCTGATCGGATTCACCGCGGTCACCAGTTTCAACGGGATTCCGAAACCGCACTGGCCGGCGCCCGCGTACCTGATGCTGCTGCCGGCGGCCGCGGCGCTGTGGCCCATGGTTCGGCAGCGTCGGGGATGGCGGCGTGCTGTCACGGCGGGCGTTGCGCTGAACATCATTGTGGTCATCGTCCTGTATTTGCTGCCGTTCATTCCATCATCGCCTGCAGCGCAGAGCCTGAGGGGGTGGGAGCAAGCCTCCTCAACGGTTGCGCAGATGATCGAGCAGCGCGGCAATCCCGAGTGGTTCGTGTTGACCCGGACATATCAGGATGCGAGCCAGTTAAGCTTCTACCTCCGTGAGCGTTATCTCATCACCCCTGCGGGTGGTGACAATGAGATCGTGATGCGGCTGCGTCCGCGCTCGATGCTGGATCGCAACGCGATCTTCATCACCGATGACCAACCCGGGCCGGGCCTGCCGCTGCATCTGATGTTCTGGGAAGTGGAGCAGCGCCCCGACATCGAGGTGCAGACCGGTGCCGGCGTCAGGCGCTTTCAGGTCTTCCTCGGTTACGGCTTCCGCGGGCTTCCCCGCGTGAAGATCTCCCCAATCTGATCGCCAAAACAAAGGGCCCTGATTCGTCAGGGCCCTTCGATCCGCAAGACCGTTCGGGTTACGCCATCTTGTAGCCGCGGGCGGCCCACCACCCGAGGACGCCATAGGCGAGATGGACGATGTTGTCGAGGGTGCTCAGGCCCGATGGCAGCAGCCCAAACAGGTTCTTCAAAGGACCCAGGAAACCCACGACGCCTACGATGAGGAAGATAATGCCGAAGATCCTCGACCACGATACGGCCTGCGCGTCGGTGCCCCTCATGCCTGCGTAGGTGAGGAGTGCGCCCGCAACGATGTGGAGGAGGTCTTCAAGAAGATCGGAGTTCAATCCAAGAGGGAGTGCCGTGAATAGACCGATCACACCTAAGACGAGAAGAATGATCCCGCCCCACTTAGCGTAGGATTTGGCCATCGAATACCCTCCTCGTATTTAGTTGTTGAATGTGTGTTACGCGCGCTCCCCAGTCATTCCTGCGGGGTTAGGCCTTCTCTGGGCGAGTAATCGCCAGCAACAGGTTCTCTTTCCCAAGGGCCACCGTTGACAGTTCCCGGGCCAATCCATCAGCGCGTTCCGCCACCCAGGTGCATTGGGCGCCGGGATGCACGCGTCGAGGCGCGCCGGCGCCGTAGGGGGCGTCGAGTGTCGCGGCCTCAGGTGTCCGCACGGCTCGTTCGAAGATCTCCAGTGCAGCCCGCAGCAGGCGAATCGCCTCGCGCGCCGAGGCATGGCCACGCTGGATATCGTCCACCGGAAGCGCGGGGTTGAGCGGCCGCAGCCAGGTGATCTCTTCATCCCAGCGCGAGGCCACCGCGGAGATCGCGTTGATCGCGTCACGCATCGTTGCCGCAGCCTGTTCGAGGTCAGATCCGATCATTCCGTGGACACCAGTCTCCGGATGGTACTTCAATTCCCCTGCGTACCGGCGGAACACCGCCGCTGCCTCCCGCAGGCGGCTCGCCAGGCGCAGCGCCTCGACGTGTGCCGCGCGCCATCGCGAAAGATCTGCGGGTTTGGGTTCTCGCATGCCGATCGCGTTCCCGCGTTTCCCCGTTTCCGCATTCCCGTTATAATGTGTGGGGCTGCCCCCATCGTCTAGCCTGGCCTAGGACATCGGCCCTTCAAGCCGGAAGCGCGGGTTCGAATCCCGCTGGGGGCACCACCGTCAGGACTACCTCTGGGAGTATTTCTCCAGGAACCCCAGCATCATCCGCTCGATCTCATCACGATATCCCGTCCTGAGCATGTTGGTCCCGTGCGCGCCAGTCGGAATGATCTCTAGCTCCTTCGGCAGAGGTGTCGACCGGTACATCACCTTCGCACTTTCGTAGAACGGGTAATCGCGGCGGCCGACAATGAACAGCTTGGGCATCTGAAGCGACGAGAAGTACGGCCGCGCATCGAGCCCCTGGAAGCGGGTACCACTGGCCATGATGATAATGCCATCCACATGGGTCCTGCCGGCCGCGACGAGCGAGGCTGTCCCGCCCATGCTGGCGCCAATCAGGAACAGCGTGTTCGGTCGACGCGAACGCATGAGGGTAATCGCGGCGAGGACGTCGCGGTCGACGCGAGCGATAACCAGCCGGCCGCTGGACGAACCGACGCCGCGGAAGTCATAGGTCAACGCGGTGAACCCCGCCGCGGCGGCCTTGCGGGCCAT
>JACPRY010000139.1 GCA_016193565.1 Armatimonadota bacterium | reverse complement strand
CTACTCGTGCAGCGTTTGGTAGACATCCTCGACTGGATGTCCGCCGACGCGACTGTGCGGGCGCTCCCGGTCGGGCTGTTCGGAGCCAGCACCGGCGCCGCAGCGGCGCTGATTGCGGCCGCGCAGCGGCCCGGGGTTGTCAGAGCCGTTGTGTCGCGTGGCGGCCGCCCCGACCTGGCAGCATCGGTGCTGGCGCAGGTCCGTGCGCCGACGCTGCTCATCGTCGGCGAGCGCGACCCCGCCGTGCTCGACTTGAACCGCGACCGTCTTCATCCCCAGCCAGACGCCTTTGAGGTTCACGGACACTGTCCCTCGATGCCGGCGTTGTTGAACAGTACGTCAATGCGCCCGTACTCACGCAGGGTGTCATCGGCCAGCTGTGCCCAGTCGGTGCTCTTCGAGACATCGGCGGGCACAAACAGTGCGTCCCCGCCCCTGTCGCGGATGAGCCGCACCGTCTCCCGCCCTTCGGCCAAATTGACGTCGGCGATCACGACCTTCGCTCCCTCGCGGGCAAACGCCAGCGCCGTGGCCCGGCCGATGCCCGTGGCACCGCCGGTGACGATAGCTACCTTCTCCGCAAATCTCATCGTTCTCGCCTCCTTGCGCTCTCCCGGCGGCCAGCCGAAGCCGGCTCCGGTGCCTGGCGCGGTTGCTCGTGTAGGTTGAGAAACAACTGCACGATGTCACTTGCGCTGACAATCCCCACGACGCGTCCACCACTCGTGATCGGCACGCGACGCACGACCTCCTCCAGCATCATCGCCGCCAATTCTTCCACCGGCGTATCTTCGTCCGCGCAGACCGGGTCGCTGACCATCACCTGGCCCACGGTATCCCCCGTGCGCTTGGCCAGGTCAACAAAGCTGACCATCCCGATCAACTGTCCGTCGACGCCGACGACCGGCGCGCCGTGGATGCGGTACCGGAGAAGCACATTGGTCGCCTCTTCGACTGTCATCTCCGGCGCAACCGTAATCACATCGCGGTTCATGATCTCGCGGGCCTCCATAGCTGCCACCCCCTTTACTGATCTCAGCGTATGACTTGAGCCGGAAAGGGACGATAGGGCGAGAGCCCGATTCTATCGCGGCGCGCTATCGGGTGGCCGCCCGATGCCGGATCAACCATCAAAGGCTCAGCCTTCTTGCCTTTACGAACTCCTCCACCTCGGCCCTCGTGGGCATCGACGGCTGCGCGCCCATGCGCGTCACTGAGATGGCGCCCACGACGTTGGCAAAGCGCGCCGCATCGGCCAGGTCCCTGCCTTCGGCCAGCGCTACCGCCATTCCGGCCGCAAACGCATCACCAGCCGCCGTCGTGTCGACCACGTCGACGGAGATCGCCGGGATCACCGCGCGGGTGCCGTCAGTAGCCGCGTATGCGCCCCGGTCTCCCAGCTTGATCACCACGGCGCGGCAGCCTTGATCCAGCAGGCGTTCAGCAGCACGGCGAGCGTCAGACTCATCGGAAATCGGGATGCCGGTTAGCGCATGGGCCTCAACCTCGTTGGGATTGATCACGGATAGATAGCGATAGAGATCATCGGGCAGCGAGGCGGGCGGCGCCGGCGCAGGGTCCAGGATGACGCGGCAGCCTGCAGCATGCGCCATCTGCACGGCATGCCCCACCACTTCCAGTGGAAGTTCCAGCTGCAGCAGCACGACCTGACTGGACGTCATGACGGCGCCTGCTGCGTCAACGTCCGCCGCCGTGACGCGCCTGTTGGCGCCCGAGGCCACCACGATCGTGTTGCGCCCGGCGCGGTCAACGGTAATTAACGCGACCCCTGTCGCCGCCTCTACATCCATCCCCACATGCGAGGCGTCGATCCCTTCGGCTGCCAAACCATCGCGCAGCTTCCGGCCGAATGCATCCGCGCCCACCCGGCCGATCATCGTCACCGCTGCACCCAGCCTCGCCGCCGCCACCGCCTGGTTGGCGCCCTTGCCGCCCGGGAATGTGGCAAAGGTCCCACCCGGCACCGTTTCTCCGGTCTCCGGCAGGTGAGGTACCTGTATCACCAGGTCCATGTTCAGGCTGCCGACGACGGTAATCGCCGGCCTGCCCGTGCCAATGACCGCGCTCATCGAATATTAGAACAAAAAGCGTCCCCGCACGGTATCACATCGATACCACGCGGGGACGGGTTTGCCAGCCGGTGACTACTTCGCCGTCTCCTTCGTGACCAGCCTGAGCGGCACCGGCGTGAACTTCGGCACCGACTGTTTGTTGATGACCTTCACTGCCGCCTCCACAGCCAACCGGCCCATCACCGTGGGCTGCTGCGCGATGGTGGCCGCCATCTTGCCCGCCTTGACCGCTGCGACGGCGTCCGCGATAGCGTCAAACCCCACTACGAACATCTCCTTCTGCCGCTTCGCCGCGTCAACGGCCTGCACCGCCCCCAGGGCCATCTCGTCATTCTGGGCAAACACCGCGTCGACTTTCTTCTGCGCCTGCAGGATATTTTCCATGACGGCAAGGCCCTTGGCCCGGTCGAAGTCCGCGGTCTGGACAGCGACCAGCGTGATGCCGGGATACTTCTTTAGGCCCTCGCGGAAGCCCTTACCGCGATCGCGCGCAGCAGACGTGCCAGCGATGCCCTCCAGCATCACAACATTTCCTTTGCCGTTCAAGCGCTTGCCGACATAGTCGGCCGCCATCATGCCGCCGGCCACGTTGTCGGATGCGATGTGTGCGAGCACGTCCCCACCGTTGGCGCCGCGGTCCACAGTAATGACCGGAATCCTGGCAGCGTTGATCTTCCTGATGGTCGGGACGATGGCGTCGCTGTCCGTGGGGTTGATGGCAATGACCGCCACCTTTCTCTGAATCAAGTCCTCGATCTGACTGGCCTCGCGGGCCGAGTCGTTCTGGGCGTCCAGCACGACCAGGTTCACGTTCAGCCTCTTTGCAGCCGCCTGGCCGCCGTCGCGCAGGTCAACAAAGAATGGGTTGTTCAGCGTGGAGATGGACAACCCCACCGTCGGAAGTGCGCCCGCGTACAAGGGCAGCACCGATAGGACAACGAGGGCGACGAGCCCTGGTGCAACTCTACGCATAACTCTCCCCCCTCAACAGATTCCGTGACGACTCCAGCATATGTAGTGCTCTGCAGAAGTAGCAATCGGGTCGGCACCCGATCGTTCTCGTCTGTCCACCTTCCTCCTGCTCACCTTGGGCCGGCCTGCGAGCGTTGTCACTGGATCAGCGAAGCCGGCGGTCCAGCAGCACAGCGAGCAAGATCACCAGACCCTTGACGACCTGCTGGTAGAAGGGGTTGACGTTGAGCAGGTTCAGGCCGTTGTTGATGACGCCGATGATGAAGGCGCCCAGCAGGGTGCCGCCGATGCTCCCTTCGCCTCCGGCCAGCGTCGTGCCGCCCAGCACGACCGCCGCGATGGCATCCAGTTCGAATGCAACCCCGGCCGTGGGTTGAGCAGAGTTCAGGCGGGCCGTCAGGATCACGGCGCTGATGGCCGACGTCAACCCACTGATGGCGTACACCAGCGACTTGTAGAACGTCACGTTGACCCCGGACAGTCGGGCCGCCTCTTCGTTTCCCCCGATCGCATACACATACCGGCCCAAGACGGTCTGCGTAAGGATGAGGTAGGAGGCCGTGAACACCAGCGTCATGATGATGACGGGGACCGGCACGCGCAGAACTTCCCCGGCTCCCAGCCAGACGAACGCATCGGGCAGGCCCGTGATCGGCCGGCCATCGGTGTAGACCAGCGTGGCGCCGCGGGCAATCGTGAGCATCCCCAGGGTGGCAATGAAGGGCTGCACCTTCCCTTTGGTGATGACGATCCCGTTCACCAGGCCCAGAATGGCGCCCAGCGCCAGCCCGGCGATAATCGAGAGCACCACGGGCTTGCCCGTGGACAGCAGCCCGGCCATGATGGCACCCGAGTAGGCCAGCACTGAGCCGACACTCAGATCGATCCCGCCGGTCAGGATCACGAAGGTCATGCCGGCGGCAATGACCGCGTTGATCGATACCTGACGTGCGATGTTCAGGATATTGGAGACCGTGAGAAATGATTCACTCAGTGTGGAGAGGACGACGACCAGCAGCAGGAAGGCGATGGCGATGCCGAAGCGCCGCAGCACGTCGCGCACACCCACGACCTGCACGCGGCGGGTGGCGGCCTCAGAGGCGGTGCGGTTAGACTGCACTCTGCACCCTCCCCGCGGCCGAGGCCATGATCTTTTCCTGAGTGGCTTCGGCCCTCGGGAACTCCGCGGTAATCCGCCCCTCATGCATCACGATGATCCGGTCGCTCATGCCCAGGATCTCCGGCATTTCCGAGGAGATCATTACAATCCCTACGCCGCGCCTGGCCAGCTCCACCATCAGCCGGTACATCTCAACCTTCGCCCCGACGTCGATCCCCCTCGTCGGCTCGGCCATGAGCAGAACGCGGGCGCGAGTCTGCAGCCACTTCGCCACCACCACCTTCTGCTGTGTGCCGCCGCTGAGGGTTCGGATCAGCTGCTCCGGCGAGGCGACGGCCATGTCCAGCTCCCGGATCGCGCGATCCACCAGCGCATGCTCCTCTCCTCGGCGGATGAACAGACCCGGACCGAGCTGTTTCACGATCGGAAGGGTGATGTTGCCGCGTACGCTCATCTGCAGCACGAGGCCGAGGCGTTTGCGATCCTCCGTCACCAGGCCGATCCCGTGCGCAATGGCTTCGGCGGGAGAGCGGATCAAAACGGGACGGCCATCCAGGGTGATCTCGCCGGCATCCAGAGGCATGGCCCCAAATATGGCGTAGGCGACCTCTGTTTTGCCCGAGCCGATGAGGCCGGCAATGCCCAGAATTTCCCCGCGGCGTAACGCGAAGCTGATGTCGTCGAAGACGCCACGCACAGCGAGCCTGCGGATTTCCAGGATGGGCAGCCCGGGCGGCATAGCTTCTTTGGGGAACTTCTCTACTAGACGGCGTCCCACCATCAATCGAATGAGCTCGTCCAGTGTCAGCTCGGCGGTCGGATAGGTGCCCACGTACTGCCCATCGCGCAGTACAGTCACCCGATCGGTGATCTTGAAGACTTCCTCCAGCCGGTGGGTGATGTAAACTACGCCGACTCCCCGGCCCTGCAGGTCTCGAATAAACCGGAACAGTCGCTCAGTTTCTTCCAGCGTGAGGGCAGCCGTGGGCTCGTCCATGATGACCAGTTCGGCGTCTACGGACAGGGTCTTGGCGATCTCCACGAGCTGCTGTTCAGCCACCGTCAACTGACTCACCCGCCGGCGCGGATCGATGGGCACTCCCAGGTCCGCCAGCAGGCGCCCGGCGCGCACGTACATCTCTCTCCAATCCACCAGCCCGCCAGAGCGGCGCGGCGCACGGCCGAGGAAGATGTTCTCGGCGACGGACAGTGCCGGCACCAGGTTGAGTTCTTGATGGATGATGCTGATCCCAAGCGTTCTGGCATGGATGGGGGAACGAATTTCGACGGGACGGCCGCGCAGCCGGATCTCGCCGGCATCGCGCTGGTGGATGCCGCCGAGAATGCGCATCAGCGTGGACTTACCCGCGCCGTTCTCCCCGACGAGCCCGTGCACCTCGCCGGCGAGCACTTGGAACTGGACGTCCTGCAACGCCCGCACACCGGGGAATTGCTTGCCGATCCCCGTCATCACCATGAGCGGGACATCCATCGGAATGTTTAGAAGACAACGCCGCTGCGCAGAATGATGTTCGCGTAGGGTGTCTGCTCCCCGGTGCGGATGACCGCTCGGGCACGCGGGAGCATCGACTTGAGCACGTCGTGAGCGATGGTCTCGAGCGGAATGCCCTCCAGGACGCGGCGCACGGCCCGGTACAGATCGGGGCTGCGCCGGATCATCTCGTCCGCGACGACGGCGCCTTCGACCTGCAGCTCCTTCAAAACGGCCTCAAGCGTCTGCAGGAACGGGGGCACGCCTGCGACCAGCGTCAGGTCGATCCGCAGGACATCGGCGGGAATCGGGAGGCCGCTGTCCGCGATCACGAGGGTATCGGTGTGACCCATCGAGGCGATCACAAGCAGCAGCTGCGGGTTGAGGATACCGCCCTTTTTCATGGCGCAGTCTCATGGGTATCCTGCCGGTGCGCGAACCATAATAGTGTCGGGCGCCGACTTGATTTCCCCAGCTCGAGCTCTCGCCCCTGCCGGGCACCATCGGGGCACAACCAGGAGAGGTCGCGCTATCTGGCAGCCGTTCTTGCTGCGACCGGCGTCCGGTCATCGACATCGTAGGCGAGCCCCGACCGGTCTACATCGACAACGCCGTCGACGCCGCGCGCGAACCACTCCAGCAGCTCCGCCTCGCTCAACTTCTCGACGCGCCCAGCAAAGCGGATAACTCCGTTCTTGGCCGTGATCTCGAAGGTCGACGGGTCGATGCTCCACAGATCCTTCACGATCACGTCGCGGACTAGCTGCGCCAGCTCGTGATCCGGCCTCGCGAACGCTTTGAGCACGTCCTGGCGGCTGACGATGCCGAGGACTTCTCCGTCGCGCACGATCGGCATCCGGTTGATCTTGCGCTCAGCCATGACGCGTGCGATTTCGCGGAGGGGCGTGTCTTCCTTCGTGGTAATGACCTCACGTGTCATGACATCGGCCGCCACCTTGCCCTCAGAGCGGCGGCTGCGATCCTCAACCTCGCGGGCCCGCTCCGCCGAGAGGCCGAACATCTTCGGATATGGCACCGGGCCGGCTTCCTTTTCGACGAGATCGCCTTCCGTCACGATGCCGACCAGACGGCCGCGGTCATCGAGGACCGGCAGGCCACTGATGTGCAGCTTAATCATCGTCCGTGCGATCTCCGCGACCGCGTGTCAAGCCGCACGGTGATCACTGAATGACTCATGACATCCTTCGCTTGAAGCCGGTACATGAGCCTCACCTCCCGTCAATCTCATCCACAGCAATCGTATCAACGCGAAGAAACTAGGGGCATCGGGCGCGGGACTGATTCGCGGCGGCGAACAGATCAGCCCTCAGCGGCAGGCGCAGAGATGGCGTAGCGCAGCGTCGCGCCGATCCCTTCGTGCCTGCTGAGCAAGACCGCCGCACCGGAGCTGATCAGCTCGAGCCCGGCACCGTGCCGCCTGGCCATTAGCGGCAGGACATGCGCCAGTTCAACGCGCTCCACCGGTCCCCCGCAGTGCGTGCAGCGCTCCGCATGCACCGATGCATAAGCGCAGGCGTTGCACCACCACACCTCACCCGGAGCGCCGCGATCCGCGACCACGAGGCGGGCCTGTCCCCGCACGAGCGCCCCCAGTGTCGCGGTGCGTCCAACCACCGCGAGGTTTCTGCCCGCTGCCTGCTGCACTAGGTCCGCGACGAGCGCGGTTTCTCGCTGGTGCTCGGCCGCCAGCGCGACCGGCAGCACGCGGCGCCGAATCTCCACCAGGGTCATCGGTGGGCTCAGGTGGACCGTGCCAACGATGGCCGGCTGGAGAGTCTCCGGAAGCAGCGTCTTGAAAGCGTACACGGAATCGTCGGTTCCAGCGAGCACGACCCGGTCGATGCGCTGGCCTCTGAGGAACTCTACGACCGCTTCGGCCGCGCCGCGCCAGAACCGCTCAATCTGCGCAGCGACCCTCGCGTCAAAGGGATCGGCCTGCCTGCCGCGGCTGACGTTCATCCCGCTCTTCCGGCCGGCAGGCCGCATTGCTCCTGACTTGAACTTCCAGTCGCTCGTGTCGAGCACAAACTCGTCGGCGTCGACCAGCGTCGTCCCGCCGAGATACATGCGCAGGACCCGGACACGGCGCTGATCGACTGCGAGAATCGCGACCGGCTCGTACTCATCGGCCGCCCAAAGCACGGAGATGAGATCCGGACGGCCGTAGCGGATGCGGTTGGGCAGCGGCACCGGCAGCACGAACTCGCTCCACAACCCCGGCGCCGCAAAGATCGCCAGGCCGCGGCCCTGCGGAGGATCTTCCAGCCTGGCCAGAATTCGCAGAAGATTCTCTCTCACCGCTTCGCGCTGCCGCCTGGGAACAGTGCGGAGCAGCCGCCGCGTGGCGTTGCGGAAATAGATCCGGTAGGCAGGCTTTACAACCTGATGCTCTGGGCGCCTGGGATCGGTATCGAGTGCGACAGAGAGCACGTCCTGACGGGAAGAGTCGAGCAGCTCATCCAGGTCTTGTGCTCGGATCATCTCTCAAGCCCTCAGGCGGCCTCGCGCGCTGCCTCGGAGAGGATCGCCTCGGTCGAGCTCGTGCCGATCAGGTCGGCGCCCATGTGGATGAGGGACATCGCCAGCGCGGACGTCCGAATCCCTCCGGCCGCTTTGATGCCCGCCCGCCTGCCGACGACCCGACGCATCAGCGCGACGTCTGCCGTCGTGGCCCCTGCGGGCCCGAACCCCGTGTTCGTCTTCACGTACTTTGCGCCCGCGCGCACCGCCAGCCGGCAGCCGAGGCGTTTCTCGGCGTCGCTGAGATACGCTGTCTCGAGGATCACCTTGACCGGCCGGCCCTGACCGGCCTCGACCACGGCGCGGATCTCATAGAAGACGTCGGCGATCTTCCGCTGGCGCAGGTCGCCAATGTTGATCACCATGTCGATCTCCTGCGCGCCGTCGGCGATCGCCTGACGAGTTTCAGCGACTTTTGTGGACGTGGCCTGTCCACCGTGCGGAAATCCAATAACCGTGGCGAGGATCACCTCGCTTCCCCCGAGCAGGCGCACGGCCGTACGAACGTGGCAGGGCTTGACCACCAGGGCGCGCACGCTCCATTGCATCGCGGTCTGCGCCCCCGCGGCCACATCGCCTTCGGTGGCCTGCGGCGCCAGCACAGCGTGTTCAATTCGCTTGGCCAGAAAGGTTGTGATCATCTCCAATCACCTCCGCGCGGCGCGCGCGCCATCATCGATCTCCCAGGTGAGCCCCGATACTTCGATGTCCACCACTCCGTCGATGGACCGCATGCAGGACGTCAGCACCTCGGCCTCCCGCCGCGTCCTCACCCGGCCGGCGAGGTGAACGATGCCGTTGCGTACATGGACCTCAACTCTCCTGACGTCCACACCCGCCAGGTCGAACTCGAAGAGGTTGCGGACGACCTGCTCCAGCGCTTCATCCGAGCGTGCGAAGGCCTTGAGGATGTCGTGGCGGGTGACGATCCCCACCACCTGTCCCCGCCGCACGATCGCGACCCGGTTGATCCGCCGGTCGACCATCAGGCGCGCGAGCTCGCGCAGGGGCGTGTCCTCCTCTGCCGTGACCACCGGCCTGGTCATCATGTCGGCAGCGACCTTTGCCTCGTACCGCCGCAGATGCTGCTCGAGTTCCTGGGCTTGCTCCGGCTTGAGCCACGCCAGGCGCTGCAGTGGGGATGGCCCCGAGGCTTTCCGCAGCAGGTCGGACTCCGTCACGATGCCGACGAGCGTCCCGTTATCCTCCACCACAGGAAGGCCGCTGATCCTGTGCTCCAGCATCAGACGGGCGACCTCCCCAACCGGCGTCTGGGGGCGCACGGTGATGACCGGAGTGGTCATGACGTCCCTGGCCTTAAGCAGCGGCCTGCTGAACTCCCCGGCCATCACGGGCACGGTCATGCTGCGCGCGCCCCTGTCTTCATGATGTTTTCTGGACGTCGACGGCCATCCAGCCAGCCTTTCACAGCATACAGAACTGCTGTGAACGCAAGCAGGCGGCTCATCTGCGACGCTGGATTCCGGAACTCGGGAAGCTTCAGCCCCTCAGCCGGCAGGAATGCCAGTACGGCCAAGATGGCGAGCGCCGCGGCCGCCGCCCACGCGAGACCAGGCCGTCTGACTTCACTGGCGCCTGGAAGCAGAACCGGAATCCGGTATCCGCGGCCCTGCAGGATGCCGTCAACGCCCCACAGCAGCCCGGCCCCCGTGAAGATCAGCGCCAGCTCGATGAGAATGTACAGAGAGTTGGTGCTGACGGTTCCCGCCAGCAGGAAGCTCATGTTCATCACGACGCCAGCAATGGCGGCCAGCGCGGTGAACAGACCTGCCAGCAGCGCAATACCAACCAGCACCTCGCCCCAGGTCACCAGGAACGCGAAGAGTTTCGCGTTGGGCAGGAAGGTGCTCTCGATGAACCCTTTGTACCAGCCGTATGGCGCGCTCTTCAGCGCGCCCTGGAGGAATCCCACAACCGCTTCACCGGATGCCCAGGCTGGATCTCGAATCTTCTCCCATCCGGCAGCAAGCCAGCTCCAGCCCAGGTAAAGTCGCAGGACCACGATCCAGTAGGTCATTGCTCCCTGCGGTTTCATCCCCCTCACCCCCTCAGCTCGTCGATGATGTCACCCGCGCCTTCCTATGGGACTTCCGGTCACTTCGCCTGAACGACCGCCGCCTGGCCGGCGCGGCTCCGGACCCGTTCCGGCACCACTAGTACGGGGACCGAAGCGTTCCTAAGCACTTCTTCAGCGACGCTCCCGACGAACGTCCGGCGCAGCCCGGTGCGGCCGTGCGTCCCCATCACGATCATGTCAGCGCCGATCCTTGACATTGTGCTGAGGATCCCTTCAGGGGTCGATGCACTTTCGATGATCTCTATCCGGACCGGGATGCCGAGCACGCTTGGTCGCATCGGCAACTGGCCCTCAACGTCCGCCCGAAGGCGCGCGATGAAGTCGTCGATGGGCATTGCGGTTTCGTTGAAGACTCGCAGGTAGTCATCGGTGTGGAACACGTGCAGCACGGTGAGCTCGGCGCCCGCTCGAAGCGCGAGGCTCACAGCAACCTTGAGCACCTCCGGCGACATCGCAGACAAATCGGTCGCCGCGAGGATCTTGCGCAGCCCTACCATGATCATCACCTCCTCGGCAATCTCTCCAGTGCCAGCATAGATGCGGGCCCGCAAGGGGGCCATCGGACGCACGGATGATCTGGTATCGGGCGTGTAGCCTAGGCGGTAGCCGGGAGCGCGCGGCTGCCTGCGTGGGCCGGCACCACCAGGACCGGCACAGCGGCGCGCCTCAACACTTCCTCAGCCACGCTGCCCACGAACGCCCGCCGCAAAGCGGTGCGCCCGTGCGTTCCCATCACAATGAGGTCGGCAGGGATGCGCGATGCGGCGCCCAAGATCTCGACGGCGATAGCGGGACCCCCGATCACTTCGATCCGAATCGAGGTGCCCAGCACGCTCGAACGCGGCGGCATCTGATACTCGATCTCGTCCCGCAGGTGGGCGGCGAAGTCGTCGGTCGACATCCCGGTGGAATGAAAGGCTCGAAGGTAGTCGTCAGGATGGAACACATGCAGCACAGTGAGCTCGGCGCCCGTTTCAAGCGCGAGGCTCACAGCAACCTTGAGCACTTCTGGCGACACCTCAGACAGATCGGTCACCGTGAGGATCTTCCGCACACCCGCCACGATCACCACCTCCTCGCCCGTCTCTCCAGTGTGACAGCATGCTCAGCGCGAGACTACTCCGTGAAGTGCGCAGACGCGGGGGCCGTGTAGCTGAGGTCACGGTCGTCGATCCCGATGATGCCGTCGATCTCCCACAGCCGGTGCAGCAACGCGTTCCGCCGTCCTACGGTGATCCGGCCGCTGACCACGATCACGCCCCGGTAGGCCATCATGCGCAGCTCCTCGCCGGCCGTCCGCCCCTCGAGCTTCCGGTGGCCACTGACCCACCGCTCGAGCCATAGC
>JACPRY010000126.1 GCA_016193565.1 Armatimonadota bacterium | reverse complement strand
CGTCATCTACTACCATATCTTTGAACCCGTGCGGGAGCCCGGACGCATCATCGATCCGGCGCTGTGGCTGGAGCAGCACCTCGACATGCCGGAACTGGCGGCGCGTGTGAGGAGGCTCAACCCGTACGTCAGCAGCCTGGAGGGACTGCGCGCGGGGTTGCTCGCGCTGGCCGAGCAGGCGCTGGGGTGAGGGATGGCTGAGGCGCAGCCGGGGCTCGAGGCCTACCAGGAGGTCGCCCCACCCGGGGCGATCAACCTGCTGCGCCGCCTGGCGGACCGGGTGCGCGGGCGGTCGATGCTGCATGTGAACTCGACGCGTGTAGGGGGCGGCGTCGCGGAGATGCTGCAGCGGTACCTCCCGCTCTTCACTGAATTGGAGATCGAGCCGCGATGGGAGGTCCTCGGCGGCTCGGGCGATTTCTTCAACGTCACCAAGGCGTTTCACAACGCCCTGCAGGGGCAGGAGCGCGTCTTCACCGATGAGATGCTCCGCGCCTATGTGGACACCAACCGCGCGAACGCGTCGCGGTTGAACCTCGATGCCGACCTGGTCATCATCCACGACCCGCAGCCGGCGGCGTTGATCGAGTTTGTGCCCCACCCGGCGCCTTGGGTGTGGCGCTGTCACATCGACATCTCCCACCCGCAGCGAAGGGCCTGGAGTTTGCTACGCCAGTACGTGACGAAATATAACGCGGCGATCTTTTCGCTGCCGAAGTTCGCGCAGCGTCTGCCGATCCCGCAGTACCTGATGTATCCGAGCATCGACCCGCTGGCCGACAAGAACCGTCAGCTGTCCGAGGCGGAGGTCAACGGCGTCCTGCAGCGGCTGCAGGTGCCGCGGGACAAGCCGATCTTGCTCCAGGTGTCGCGCTTCGACCGGTTCAAGGATCCGATCGGCGTGATCAACGCGTACCGTATCGTGAAGAAATACGACGACTGCCGGCTGGTGCTCGCCGGCGGCAGCGCGGACGACGATCCCGAAGGCGCGCAGGTCCTCGCCGAGGTGCAGGAGGCCGCGGGCCAAGACCCCGACATCGACGTGCGCGTGTTGCCGCCGACCGCCAACTATGAGATCAATGCGCTCCAGCGCGCCGCCACGATCATCATCCAGAAATCGACCAAAGAAGGCTTCGGCCTGACCGTCGCCGAGGGGATGTGGAAAGGGAAGCCGGTGATCGGGGGCTTTGCCGGCGGGATCACGGTGCAAATTATCTACGGCGTCACCGGCTATACGGTGAACTCGGTCGAAGGCTGCGCGTTCCGCATCCGCTACCTGCTGAACAACCCGGACGTGGCCCGGCAGATGGGCAGTAACGCGCAGGAGTACGTGCGGCAGAACTTCCTGATTACGCGGGACCTGGCCGAACACCTAGCCCTCATGGCATCGTTGCTACACTGACCTAGCGCCTCGCCGATACCCAGGTCTGTAGTCTGGCCAGCAGCGCCGCGACCTCGTCGACATTTCGGGCCAGGTAGCGCGCCGCCGTCACCGGCACGGGCGCGCCGACCTTCACCGTGATCGCATCGCCGCCCAATGCGCGGAACGCATCCTCGTCGGTGCGATCGTCGCCGGCGTAGATCGCACAGACCGCCGCAGTCCAGCCCTCCCCGTAGGTGCGCTCGAGCACCCAGCGTGCCGCCGCACCCTTGTCCCAGGTCACGTTCGGGCGGATCTCCCACACGCGTTTGCCCATTGTCAGGCGGAGGACGCCCCGCGCCGACTGCACTTCGTCCTCCACCGCCCGGCGAACGTGTTCATGCGACGGCGAGGCCGCGCGTCGGTAGTGCACGCTCGCCGTCAGCCCCTTCTCTTCGACGACCACGCCGGGGATGCGGCGGAGGGTCCGGCGCATCCGGGCCGCAGCCTTTGCCACGACCGGTGCAATCCGCGCCGCATCTTCGTGCACCCACGCCCAACCGGGACCCGCGGCCTCAAACCCATGGTTCCCCGCATATACCAGGTGGTTGATGCCGACCCGGTTTCGTATGTCGCTCAGCGCCCGGCCGCTGAGAATGACGACCAGTGCCTGAGACGCGGCGAGGGTGCGCAGGGCGGCTTCGACGGCGGTGGGCAGGCGTACCGTATCCGGGTCGTCCGCGATCGGGGCCAGCGTACCGTCAAAATCGAGCAGCAACGCGAGCCGGCTGCGGTCACGCAGGCAACGTTCGATCTCGTCCACATGATCGTGGAGCGCCGGTACGTGCGGACGTTCCTGCAGCAGGCCGGCCGCCGCGCGAAACAGTTGTTCAAGCCAATGGTAGATGTCGTGCTCGGCGAGATACGCTCGCATCTGCGCCATCCGCTGGTGCTCCTCTTCCTCCGGCAGTTCGAGTGCCTGCTGCAGCGCGGCGGCAAACCCCTCGACATTGCGCGGGTCGATGGCGATCGCGCCGGTCAACTCGCGCTGCGCGCCGGCCAGCGAACTCAGCACCAGCGCGCCGCGCTCGTCGACCCGACAGGCGACGAACTCCTTGGCCACCAGGTTCATCCCGTCTTGCAGTGAGCTGACGACGCAGAGATCCGCCAGCCGGTACAGCGCGGCGATACCCTCGAGCGGCAGCGACTGCGGGAGGTAGACGATCGGCCGCCAGGCAGTGGTGCCGTAGGCCGAGTTCAACCGGGCGATCTCCCGCTCGACTTTGCGCTGCAGGGTGCGGTAGGCCAGGATGCGGGTGCGGCTGGGCGCAGACTTTTGGATGTAGACGAGGCGCTCGCGGAACCACGGCGCCCGCTTCAGCAGGGCGTCGAACGCGCGAATTCGCTCGGGGATCCCCTTCGTATAATCCAGCCGGTCCACGCCGATGGCCACGAAGCGGCGCTCGAGATTGAACCGCCGGGCAAATCTGGCCATCCACCGCACGGTGTCCCGCGAGCGCGCCGTGCGGTCGAGGGCGGCGAAATCGACGCTGATCGGAAACGCCTGCACGTGCGTGAGGTGGCCGTCGTAGGTGATCGTGCCGCGCTCGGCGTTTACATCCGCGGGCAGTTCCCGCTGCACACATTCGAAAAACGCCTGCACGTGCCGCGGCCGCTGAAAGCCGATCAGATCGTTGGCCAGCAGCCCGTCGAGGAGTTCCATCCGCTGCGGGCAGATCTGCCACACGTCGTACTTCGGCCAGGTGATGTGCCAGAAATGCATCAGGAACAGGTCGGGTCGCAGCCGGCGCAGCAGGCGCGGTGTGAGCATCAGGTGATAGTCGTGGATCCAGACGACGGCCTCGCGCACGAGCTCATCGAGGACCGCCTGGGCGAAGCGAGCGGCGACCGCTTTGTACGCCG
>JACPRY010000125.1 GCA_016193565.1 Armatimonadota bacterium | reverse complement strand
TGGACGGCATGTCGCCGCTCGCGGCGGTGGAGCAGTTTCTCGAGACACCGATCGAGCACACCCGCGTCTACCACCACCGGAAAACCCGGGCGCTGAACAAGGAGGGGCAGGGCGATCCACACGTGTCCCTCGTGTTTGCCGCGCAGCGCGCCGTCGTGGAGGTCGATGAGGAACTGGGTCTGGTGCGCGTGGTGCAGATCGCCGCGGCCCAGGACGTGGGAAAGGCGATCAATCCCCAGAGCGTCTACGGACAGATCGAAGGCGGGACCGCGCAGGGCCTCGGCCTGGCGTTGATGGAAGAGATCCAGCTCAAGGACGGCAAGATCCGTAACGCCTCATTCACCGACTACCTCATCCCCACGATCCTCGACATGCCGCCGGTGATCTCGGAACTGGTCGAGGAGCCGGAGCCGGGCGTGCCGTTCGGAGCGAAGGGAGTCGGCGAGCCGTCGACGGTGGTCTCGACAGCCGCGATCGTCGCCGCGCTGCGCAACGCGACCGGCCGCGAGCTCAACCGCGTGCCGGTGCGTCCCGACGATCTCATTGGCCTGAGCCCGCCGGTCACCTCACTCGGACCGCCGCCCGCCCCCGATGTTCCCTATCCGGAGCCGGTGCCGAAACTTTATGGTCTGGCCGCCGGCCAGGATCATCTCCTCGGTCACGAATGAGAGCTTCCGTCCCACTCGCATGACGCCGTGACCCACGATCTTGCCATTACCGGCGGTCGCGTCGTCACGCCGCAGGGCATCCTCCAGGCGAATATCGGGATCACGGCTGGCCGCGTCGCGGTCCTGACACCGGATGCAGTGGACGCGCATGAGGTACTCGGCGCGCCCGGCCGCGTCGTGCTTCCCGGTGCTGTCGACATTCACGTGCACTTCAACGAGCCGGGCCGTCCCCACTGGGAAGGATGGGGGCCGGGTAGCCGGGCCGCCGCTGCCGGTGGCGTCACGACAGTGGTCGAGATGCCGTTAAACTCAATTCCATCGACAACGACCGCCGACGCGCTGAAAAGCAAAGTCGCCTCCGCGCAGGGACAGTCGCTCGTGGACTTTGCGCTCTGGGGCGGGCTCGTTGCCGACAATCTCGATGATCTCCCCGGACTCGCGCGTGGAGGTGTAGTCGGTTTCAAGGCGTTCATGTGCGAGAGCGGAACGAAGGAATTTGCGTTTGTCGACGACGCCATGCTGCACGAGGGCCTAGCGCGCCTTGCCGAACTCGGTCAGTTCCTCGCGGTGCACGCAGAGAGCAACTGGATCACGCACCGTTTGACGGAGCAGTTGCGCGGAGCAGGCCGTCGCGATCGGCCCGCCTGGGGTGAGTCGCGGCCTCCGGCAGCGGAGCTGGAAGCGATCCAGCGCGCGCTGTTCCTCGCAGGCATGACCGGCTGCCGCCTGCACATCGTCCACATGAGCCTGCCGGACGGCACCCAGATAATTCAGGCGACGAGAGATGCGGGTCAGCGCGTGACCGTGGAGACGTGCGCGCACTACCTCACGCTGACCGACGCTGATCTCGTGCGGCTCGGACCGGTGGCCAAGTGCGCTCCGCCGCTGCGCAACGAGAAGACCCAGGAGGAGCTGTGGCGGGACGTGCTCGGCGGGAGAATCGACTGCATCACCTCAGATCATTCGCCCTGCCCGACCGAAGACAAAACTAAAGGTGACGAGGACATCTTTGAAGCCTGGGGCGGGATCACGGGCGTGCAGACGCTGGTGCCGTTGATGCTGACCGAGGGTGTGCACCGCCGCGGAATGCCGCTGGAGCAGTTCGCGACGCTGCTGTCAGTCAATCCCGCGAAGATCGTCGGTCTCTGGCCGCAGAAGGGCGCGATTCAGATCGGGGCGGATGCCGACCTGTTGCTCATCGACCTCGATCGCGAGTGGACGGTCGAGCGCGACTGGCTACAGTCGCGGCACAGGCACTCACCGTTCATTGGGCGGCGGGTGCGCGGGTGGATCGAACACGTCATGCGGCGCGGGGAAACGATCGTCTCGCAAGGAGAGGCCATTTCCACTGCTGGTGGCCGGTGGCTCACGAGGCAATAGCAAGGCTCGCCTCCTGCCAGTGTGCCTGGCACGACCATTGAAACTTGGGACGCAGGCCGCCGTCAATGACCAAGATGGGCTAGCCTCTAGCGGCTGAGTGGTACGCTTTCTCGGCGGCGACGACACCTGCGCCGCGATCGCTCTTGACCCCGAACGACTGGAACACGCGCTCGAGTCCAGTCAGCACCGTGAGCACCGTCTTGAGCTCAGCGTTGTAGCCCATCGTCCCGATCCGCCAGAGGCGGCCGCGCAGCGGGCCGAACGAGGTCGCGACCTCGATGCCGAACTGCTCGAGCAACCGCGCGCGGGCGGCTTCATCGGAGACACCCTCCGGGATGAACATCCCGGTGATCATCGGGAGCCGGTGCCGCGGATCACCGAACAACTCGATGCCCATCGCCTGGAGCCCAGTCTTGAGGGCATCACCGGTTCGCTGGTGACGCGCCCACCTCGCCTCAAGCCCTTCCTCGACGATCAGCCGCAAGGCCTCACGCAGACCGTACGTCATGCTCGTCGGCAGCGTGTGATGGTTGAGACGTTCGGGGTTCCAATATCGCTGGATCTGCGTGAGGTCGAAGTAGTTGCTGATCACGGGAGACTTCCGCGAGGCGATCGTCTGTTCAGCGCGGTCGTTGTAGGTGATGGGCGCCATGCCCGACGGGCAGCCGACGCACTTCTGGGTTCCCGACGTGCACATGTCGATCTGCCACCCGTCCACTTCAACCGGGACACCGCCGAGCGTGACCACAGCGTCCACCAGGAGCAGCGCGCCGCGCTCACGGCAGATTCGCCCGATCTCGCCCAGCTGCGGCTGCAGCATTCCGGTCGAGGTCTCACCGTGAACGACCGCGACGACCTTCGCCGGGGCGCGTTTGAGCCACTCATCGATCTGCTGCGGATCGAGCACCTGTCCCCATTCCGCAGTGACCTGGCTGACGCGACCGCCGTAGCGCGTGGCCAGGTCGACAAAGAGATCGCCGAACCGTCCGCAGGTTCCCACGAGCACGCTGTCGCCGGGTTCCACGAGCGACGCGATCGCCGCCTCCATTCCCCCGCGGCCGGTGCCGGAGACGGCGAACGTCCGCGTATTTGAGGTGCGGAATACGTAGCGGCCGAGTGCCATCACGTCTTCCATAATGGCGGTGAAGGCCGGATCGAACTGGCCGAGCACCGGTGCCGCCATTGCGCGCAGCACTCGCGGATCGGGGTTGGTGGGCCCCGTGCCGCACAGCAGTCTGATCGGAGGATCCAGCACGCCGATCGATCGGGTCACGTACATTCCTCCTTACGTGTGACGGCGTTCCTGTGCCGC
>JACPRY010000021.1 GCA_016193565.1 Armatimonadota bacterium | reverse complement strand
TTGGGGAACTCTGGAGGCAGCACGGACCGGACCTGCGACCACGCCAGCGTCAATGGGTTACGCGCCCAGACGACGAGGCCGCCCGGCGTGCTTGAACCTGTTGATGTGTAGAACTCCACCGCCATCTCCGCCCCTGCCGCCGTCGCTGCCGCCTGCGCCGTGCGCAGCTCAGCGATCGTGACGTTGGCTGCTCGCCGCACCTGAAATGAGGCCGAGGCCTGCTGCACCCCCTGGACAAATATCAATAGCACGGCCGCTGCCACTGAAACCACGATGACGAGTTCCAGCAGCGTGAAGCCGGCTTCGCCTCTAAGCGGAATCCGGCGCATAGCCATCTCTGTAGGTCATGCCCTTCCCCCAGAGGGGGTAGACGCCCGCACGTCTTCCAGCAGGACGACCTTGATCTCCCGGACGCCTCGCAGGGCCTCGCTATTGCCGACAAACACCTCCGCGCCGTCCACGATCGCCGTCGCCAGCTGGATCGCTTCCGGCGGGGTCAGACGGTAGCGGACGCTCAAGTCGGCGGCCTGCTCGGTGATCGCGATGTCACTGCGGCGCAGCTCGAGGTTGGGGAAGGTCGCAAGCAGCACCTGGTAGCTCTCAACCGCCGCCTGATGGCCGAGCTCTTTGGGCCGGGCGAGGATCTCGATGAGCGCCAGCGAGGAGGTCACCGCCTGAAGCCGGCCGGTTTCGATCATGGCGAACAGATCCCCGGTAATCGGTGCGTACAGGGGGTGCCTGCTTAGGTGGTAGATGAAGCAGATCGTGTCCAGCCCCACCCGCCGGTACCGGCTGAAGAATTGAGCGACCGGGCCGGTGACTTCGAGGACGGACTCCCTGGCTTTTATCGCGTTACCGCGTTGCCGCGTTACCGCGCTGCCGCGTTTCACCGCTGCCATGTCTTCCGCTCGCCTTTCAGGTACTCGTCCACATCAACATCCTGCCAGACTTCGCGGTGCAGCCCGGCCAGGTCCGTCGTGTAGCTCTTGGGCTTGGGCATGAGGAGGATCCCGTGGCGGACGACCTCCACGAGGAGCACGTCGCCTTCGTGTACCTCGAGGCGCTGCCTGACCTTTTTGGGCAGGACAATCTGATAGCGTTTGCCCACGCGGACTGCCTGTGCCATCGCCGCCTCGCCTTTTCGCCGGCAACAACCTTCGACGCCAGCATCAGAAATTATGCCACAATTTCAGATGATTAGACAAATTATCAGAAGGACTTCATTGACGGATCAATCGCAGTCCAAGATCAGATGGAGAGATACCACGTGACGATGACCTGGGCGAAGAAGAGCGCAGCAATCCCCCCAACGGCAAGCGATGGTCCGAATGGAATGGGATCCTTGCGAGAACGCCGGCCGGAGGCGATCAGCACCAGCCCCCCAGCCGCGCCGGTGGTGAATGCGATCAGCAGCGCGACGGCGATCGCCGGCCAGCCCAGGAACACACCCAGCATCGCCGCGAGCTTCACGTCGCCGCCGCCCATTCCCCCGCGACTGGCGATCGCAATAACAAAGAAGAGCAGCCCCGCGGCCAGCGCGCTCAGAAGCGCGTCCGCGATTCTCCCCTGCTCCGCCGCGAGCACGAGACCCAGGGCGATGCCGGGGTAGGTGATCGCATTTGGCACGATGTGATGCGCCAGGTCGATGAAGAAGATCGCCAGCAGCGCCAGCACAAACACGCTCCCGGCAAGCAGATCCGTCCACGATCCGCCCCGCAGCCAAACAGCCACCAGCAGCGCCCCCGCCGCCGCTTCCACGAACGGATAGCGCCAGGCAATCCGCTCGCCGCAGGCCCGGCACCGGCCGCGGAGCACAAGGAAACTCAGGAGGGGGATGTTGTCGCGGAAGCGGATCGGTGTCCCGCACCTCGGGCAGCGCGATCCGGGCCGCACCAGTGACTCGCCCCTCGGCAGACGGTGGATCACCACGTTGAGGAAACTGCCCAGGATCGTGCCGAACGCGAAGACGATGACGGTCGAAAGAAGAGACGACGTGGCCAAATACGATAGAGCGGTCATCGCGAGCGTCGCGAAGCGATCCCAGTCAGGTAACCGCGGAGATTGCCTCGGCCCTGTGGGCCTCGCAATGACCGATGGATATGATCGAGCGCTTCCCAAGCATCACTGAGCGCGTCCGGCAACGGCCGATGCGTACTGTATCGCGTGAGCTCAAACGTTTCTGTGATCACGGCGACTTCTCGTTTCACAGCGCCCGGGACGCGGTCGAGTAGTTCCCGTGGTGTCTGCGCGGGGGCCCGCGCGACGCCGGCACGCGCCAGCGCCCGGAGCATCTGCGCATAGATCGGGGCGACGCCAGCGTTCTCTTCCGGTTCTTCCGTCCGCCGACGCACCAGCACGAGGCCGGCGAGGAGCACGACGACGGCACCCCATAGCAGATCGGAGCGAGACCCCCCTCCGGCACGCCCGCCGAGCGAGACCAGCCACCTCCCCACCCACTGCACCGCGTCACGGAGCAGCCACTGCCCTCTGCTGCGAGCGGCTGCGGTCTCGGGCGTGTCGAACCCAGGAGTAGGCTCGAACTCGATCCACCCGACACGCGGGATGAACGCTTCCACCCAGGCGTGCGCATCCGAGTTGCGGACCTCATAGTAACCGGTGAGCACGCTGTACGATCCGGTGGTATAGCCGGTGACCAGCCGCGCCGGCACGCCCGCCGCGCGCAGCAGGACGGCCATCGCGCTCGCAAACGTCTCGCACGATCCTTGCCCCGTTTCGAACAGGAACTGATCGACGGCATCCGCGCCCGCGGGGAGCGGCGGCGCCTGCAGGTTGTAGCGATAGCGCTCAATGAGAAACCGGTTGATCGCCACCACGCGCTCGTACGGCGATGCGGCACCGTCGGTCAGCCGGACCGCCAGGTCGCGCACCCGCTGCGGGATCGCGGGCAGCTGCAGGTACCGGGTGCGGATCGCCTGGGGCACCGACTCATCGTTCCGCCGAAGGAGGCCCGGCGCCGGTACCGGTACCCTGCTGATGATGCTGTAGATCACGCC
>JACPRY010000095.1 GCA_016193565.1 Armatimonadota bacterium | reverse complement strand
TGTTTCTCGACAAGCTCCAAGAGCGGTTTCAAGAACTGCAGGGCAAGGCCGACGTCCGCACCGTGTTCGGCGAGGAGATCGAGCTGAACGGCCGCCGCGTGATTCCGGTCGCTTCGGTGCAGTATGGCTTCGGAATGGGTGGAGGCAGCGGGCCGAGGCAGACTGAAGGTGAAGCACCGGGTGGCGGCGGAGGGGGCGGCGGAATGCGGGTCGAGCCGGTCGCGCTGATTGACATCACAGACGGAAAGCTCAAGGTCGAGCCGATCGTCAACGTGACCCGGCTGGCGACGATGGCGATGCTGCTGGCCGCGTGGTCGGTGTTCTGGGTCTCCCGCACGATCCGTGCGCTTGCCGCGAAGCGAAGAGCTTAAGCTACTCGCCGTCGTTCTTCCGCGCGGAATTCTGCTCCACCGACTCCTGTTTCTCAGCAGGAGAACCGCGCAAGACCTGAACTATGCGGCGGCCCGCCTCTGTGGCGTCCCGCGGCGCAGTCTTTAGATTCTCTTTGACCACTGCGAGCGGCTGGGCGGGTGCGGCCTCTGCCTTCGGCATAAGGAGCGCCAGCAGTAGGTACAACAGTATCCCGATCCCGTTGGCAAACACCAGCAAGACGAAAATGACCCGGATGATCACGGGATCAGCGTTGAAATACTCCGCGACCCCGCCGGCCACTCCGAGGAGCAGCCGGTTCTTGCTCTTCTGCAATCTGCGCGCCATCGTCCATTCCTCCTTTGATATTCCCTGACTATCAGACAACACCATCTTACAGGTTTGTGGACGCGATGGTCCCGTGAACGGAGGTGTCGGCTCGGCTCGCGATTCGTTCGCGCAGTACCTATTCGGGAGAATCTATGCCAAGTGGTGCGTTAGGCAGATGATTCAAAGCGCGCGGGAGGGCCTTAATCCACGGACGACAGCATCTCGTTCGAAATGAGAGTGATCGGACGAAGGCCCGATCCCCATCGGTTTCCCACCGGATGGCAGCAGCTACGTGCGCTTGCTACGCTGGTCTGCGGGGACGCGCGGTAGCGAAAGGCCGCGCCAAAATCACCAAGGAGGTCTGTCATGAGAATCGCCGGATTGGCTCTGGCTGCAGTCCTCGTGCTGGCTGCGGTGGTTACCTTGCAGGTGATCGGTCGCGCACAGGCTCAGCCGATGGGCCCCATGCCGATGCAGATGCCGGGCGGGATGATGACGAACCAGCAGATGAACGCAATGATGGCTCAAATGCAGGCGCACATGGCGCAGATGACTGCCAGAGTGCGCGCCATGCGTCAACAGCTGGACAAGGTCAACCCGGACCTGCTCACTGGACAGGAGCGCCCGATGTATGAGTACCTGAAGCTGCTCCAGTCGCAGCTCGAGACGATGAACGCGATGATGGGCTCGATGCAGGGAATGATGGGCGGAATGATGATGCGGATGGGCCGGTGAGAAAACAGCGATGGTGCTCGCATCGACTTTGAACAGCCTGGAGAGTGAGCATACCTACGCCTCGATCAGCCCTTTACGGATCGCGTAGCGGACCAGTTCGGTTCGATCGTGCAGACCCAGTTTTTCCAGAATGTGCGCGCGGTGCGTCTGCACGGTCTTGATGCTGATGTAAAGTTTCTGGGCGATCTGCTGGTTGCTCAATCCCTTCGCGATGACCGTGAGGATCTCTTTCTCCCGATCGGTGAGCCCATCGTATCGTTCCCGGTCCTCGCCAGTCTCGACGCGCTTGAGGTAGTCTTCGACAACTTTTCGCGCGACCGAAGGGTAGAGAAACGCCTCCCCCTTCGCGGCGGCACGCACCGCCTGCACCAGGTCCTGCGCCGCCGCGCGCTTCAGCACGTATCCCGAAGCGCCGGCGCGCAGCAGCTTGAAGACGTAACTCTCGTCCTCGTGCATCGTCAGCGCGAGCACGTTCACGCCTGGGTAGCGCTCCCTGACGTGCTGGGTGGCTTCAATGCCCCCCATTCCCGGCATACTGATATCCATCACGACAACGCCGGGCTTCAGCCGATCGACGAGATCCAGCGCCTCCTGGCCGTCCGAGGCTTCCCCGACCACCTCGATGTCGGATTCTTTGGCTAGAATCATCTTCACGCCTTCGCGGACGATCGCGTGATCGTCCGCCAGCAGCACTCTAATCCTGGCCATCGGGTGCCCCCACTGGAATAGCGACCTCCAATCGTGTGCCCCCTCCAGGCTCGGAATGAATCGTCAGCGTGCCGCCCAGCAGTTCTGCACGCTCGCGCATGCCGAGCAGGCCCATGCCGCCTTCACGGTGCGTACTTACGCTGCTCAGGTCGAAGCCCTGGCCATCGTCGAAAATGACCATCTGGACGCGGCTGTCGCGATGCGCTACTTCAACCGTGGTGTGCGTGGCGCTCGCATGCTTGAGGACATTTGTCAGTGCCTCCTGCACGATGCGGAAGACCGCGGTTTCGATGTAGGAGGGCAGGCGCTCATTCAGTCCACTGATGCTCATCGTCACCTGCACGCCCTTCGGCTCGATCGTTTCCTTCGCGTACCAGCGAATCGCTGCGGCCAGACCCAGGTCGTCGAGGATTGAGGGCCGCAGGTCGTAGATCATGCGGCGTAGCTCGGCCAGGGTATCTTCGGCGATCCCGCGGAGCCGCGCCAGCTGCTGCGGGGGCAGCGGCTTCTCTGACTGTTCCGCCACCTGAAGGTTGAGGATGAGCGCAGTGAGCGCCTGGCCCGCCTCGTCGTGAAGTTCTCTCGCGATGCGCCGGCGTTCGTCCTCGTGCGCAGAAATCAACTTTTCGAGCAGCCGTCCCCTTAGTGCCTCTTTTTCTCGGCCCTCTTCATAGAGCCGCGCGCGCTCGGCCGCCAGCCCGATCTGGTGCCCGATCGCCGACAGCGTGGCCAGTTCGCGCGACGTCAACGATCGCCGGCGCGGGAGCACGAGGTTCATCACGCCGAGCACGTCGCTGGCCGTGCGCAGCGGGACCGTGACGTGCCGGGGATGATCGTACCCTGCTTTCTCCAGACGAAGGCAGTTCACGATATTGACCGCCTGCGTCAGCT
>JACPRY010000112.1 GCA_016193565.1 Armatimonadota bacterium | reverse complement strand
CCAGATGAGGGCGCCCTGGCCGGCGCCTCAGCGCTGCACCAGCTCCAGCATCACGCCTTTGAGGGGCTTGGGGTGGGTGAAGGCGATCTTGCCGACGAGGGGATGGCGCACCAGGGCCATGCCGGTAGTCGCTCCCGGCCCCACGATCACGTTGAGGACTCCCGCAGGCACTCCCGCCTCCAACGCAACGGCGCCGAGGGCCAGCGCGGTGAGAGGTGTTGCGCTGGCAGGCTTCAACACGGCAGCGTTGCCGGTGGCCAGCGCGGGCCCGACCTTCCACGAAGCGATCATCAGCGGGAAGTTCCAGGGCACGATCAGCCCCACAACCCCAATGGGTTCCCGCAGCGTGAAGTCCAGGCCGCGGTCCGTGACGGGGATGGTCTCTCCGAACCATTTGGTGGCTGCGCCCGCATAATATTCGAAGCACTCCGCTGCGGCGAGCACCTCAGCACGGGCGTCTCTGATCGGCTTGCCGGAGTTCAGCACTTCAAGGCGCGCCAGGGACTCAACCCGTTCCCGCAGCAGACCGGCGATCCGCATCAGCACGCGTCCGCGCTCACTGGCAGACATTTTTGGCCAGGGCCCTTCGTCCAAGGCTCGGCGGGCAGATTGAACCGCCAGGTCCACATCCCGCTCATCTGCCACAGGTACGGAGGCCACGGTTTCGCCTGTGGCCGGGTTGATCACGGTGGCGGTTCGACCGGAGAGCGCTGCGACCTCACGCCCATCGATCATCAGATTGTAGGCTAGCTGCGTGACGGCCATCGCATGACTCCTTAGGTTGCTCAGGCGATGCGGGAGGAGGAGATGATTTTCGAAAGCTCGCGGTTTGTAGTTCCGAGAGCGAGAAGCGACCGAACGAGTAGGTCAATGGAAACCGACGGATCTCCCGCTTCCATCTTGGCGACGCGCGACTGGCTCGATTTGACCATCCTCGCGAGGTCGACCTGGGTCAGCCGGCGGTGTCGCCGCCGCTCTCTAAGCCTCTCAGCCAGTCGGAGCTTGAGCTCGATGTACGCCTCCTCCTCGTCGGAAAGACTCAGGAACTCCTTAGCGTCTCCGACCTTCCATCCCTTCGCTTCAAGTCTCTTCTTCTTTTCCTCACGCATCGTCGTACTCCCTAAGCCGTCTCCTACAGGCTTCGATCACAGTCTTGAGTGTTGCCCTGGTTTTCTTACTGAAGACCTCCAGGATCGCGATGGCATCCGCATCGATCCGGTAGATGATCCGCCAGGTGGCTTCGCCATCGTCGATCCGCAGCTCATGACATCGCGGAGCGATGGAGGGCATCGGCCGCGAGTGTGGCATCTCGAGCCGTTCGCCTCGTTGCAGCCGCCGTAGCAAATAGCCTGCCTTAACCCTCCCAGCCTGGGAGAAGGGTGGGGTCTTGACTTCTCCATGGAGCCACACGAGAGGCTTGTCATCCGGGCTCACACGAGAAAGTATATGTCACATTAGACATAATCGTCAACTGCGTGGAAAGCGCCGGCAACCTACCACGGCATCGAAAAAGTCGAAGGGGTCAGTGGGCTCAATCGCACACTGCGTCCGGTTTTCTTAGCACATTCATTACCAGCGGTCCCCTGACCACTATCTTCTTCTTGCCGCCCGTCGTGTTGACCGCGCGTTGGACCCGCTGGATTAGCCAGTCGTGTGGCGGCAAGTCGGTGCGCAGTGCAACGAATTCGTCCATGAAAGTCCGAAAATCACCTAGTGAATCCATCACGCGCCTGCAATCGAACTGCGTGCGCCATTCGACTCTGAACAGGCCGGCGCGCAAGACGTACGAGACGGAACGATTAGCCGCACGGTCGTCGTCAAGCGGTTCGCGCAGCGTACCGAGTTGCCGATAGCGGCCCGCGCGCTCGATTCCGACGCGGCGATGAACTAGAGCGGGACGCAGGTCAATCAGGATGCCGTTCGGTTTGAGCACCCGATGCGCTTCTCGCAGGGCATGGACCATGCCCTCAGGTGCGATTCATCACAACGCCCAGGCGAACACGGCGAGGTCGAATGATACGTCCGCATAGTCTAAGTGTTCTGCTTTTCCGACGTGATAACGGATGCGCTCGGCGAACCGCTTGGGCAGCTTCCTGCGTGCGGTGCGGATGAGTTTCGCATCAGGGTCAATCGCGTGGACGAACGCACCCAACCGCGCGAGACGTAACGTGAGCCGGCCATCCCCACAGCCAATTTCGATCACGCGGGCGCGGCGCCAATTGGTGACGCGTTCGAGTGCGCGGACTTCGTTCTGTTCAGGATCAATGTCGATCGCCAATTCTCATCCATCCTTTCGGCGTTGTTGGATTTCGCTACTCCGGGGTCACGTAGGCGGCGGTGATCCCGCCGTCCACGACGAGGGCCGCGCCGGTCATCAGCGAGGACTCATCGGAGGCCAGCCACAGCGCCGCCTGCGCGATCTCCTCCGCTTGGCCGAATCGGCCGATCGGGATGTGCACCAGCCGGCGGGCACGCCGCTGCGGGTCGCTGAGCAGATCTTTTAGCAGCGGTGTCTCGATGGGGCCGGGACACAGCGCGTTGGCCCTGATGCCCTTTCGGGCGTATTCGATGGCGATCTCTCTGGTCATGGACAGCACGCCGCCCTTGCTTGCAGTGTAGGCGATCTGCGGCGTGGCCGCCCCCATCAGGGCGACGAACGAGGCCACGTTGATGATGGAGCCGCCGCCGGACCGTACGAGGACAGGGATGCCGTACTTGCACCCCAGCCACACGCCCTTGAGGTTGATGTCAATCACCCGGTCCCAGATCGTTTCAGTCGTCTCGACCGTGCCGCCATCCTCCGCGTGAAAAATCCCGGCATTGTTGTACAGCACGTGCAGGCCGCCGAACTTCTGGACCGCAAAGCGCACCATCGCCTCTACGTCGGCCGCCTTCGAGACATCAGTACGGACGAACGCCGCCTGGCCACCCGCAGACGTGATCTCCTCCGCCGCTTCCTCACCGGCGCGCTCGGTCAAATCGGCAATCACGACCTTGGCTCCCTCGGTGGCAAACAGCTTTGCGGCCGTGCGGCCCATCCCGCCGGCCGCCCCGGTGATCAGCGCGACCTTGCCATCCAAACGCAGACTCATCGAGAGGCCGCGGGAACGGGGATGCGGACGCCCATCTCTTCGAGCGTCTGGCGGATCGCCGTCAGCGCTTGTCGGATGTCCGTCTCATCGAGATGGCCGATGCAGCCGATGCGGAAGGAATCGACCGTGGTCAGCTTGCCGGGATAGATGATGTATCCCCTGCGCCGGAGGTTCTCGTAGAACTCCTGAAATTCAAAGCGCGGATCAGCCGGCATGTGGAACGTGACGATGATCGGTGCCTGGAGGGCGTCGGGGAGCAGCGTGGTGAAGCCCATCGCGCGCATCCCCTCGATGAGGACGGCACAGTTCCTGCGGTACCGTGCGCCTCGCCCCTCCACACCGCCCTCGGCGGCGTGTTCGGTAAGCGCCCGATCACAGGCCGCGATCACATGGGTCGGCGGAGTAAAACGCCACTGGCCGGTGCGCTCCATAAATGTCCACTGATCGTGCAGGTCCAGGGCGAGCGAGTGCGCGTTGCCGGCGGCGTTCTCCAGAGCCGACCGGCGGCAGATGACAAATGCCGCTCCGGGAACGCCTTCGAGGCACTTGTTAAACGACGCAGCCAGGCCGTCGAACGGAATCGCTCGGACATCACAGGGCAGGGCGCCGAAAGCGCTCATGGCATCGACGAGGAGCAGGCGGCCGGCCGCCGCCACGACGCCGGCCACCTCGGAGAGGGGATTGAGCATCCCCGATGTCGTCTCGCAATACACCATGGCGACGTGAGTAATCGCCTCATCGGATGCAAGGCGGCTGGCCACCGCGTGGGCATCAGGCGGCGTGTCCTCTGAGGTCTCCTCGGCATACGTTCCGGACCCCTGCAGCAGCACCGCCACGTGGCTCGTTGCTCCGCCCACCAGCTCCACCGGACGCGACTGTACCCGCTCGGTCATGGCGATGAACGGCCCGTCGCGCGACCCGCAGTCACGCAGCATCACCTCTTTCGTTGAGCGCGAGACCGCAATCGGTCCGGGGGTAAGCAGCAACGGCTCGTCCGCGTGATCGGTCATTACGGGCTATCTCCTCGGATGCATTTAGCAGGCATCCGAAAACTCAACTTAGTCATCCACGCTCGATCCGAGCGAGATCGGGAGGTCTCGGACACGGGACCCGTAACTAAGTCACTCCTTAGCCGATCTTCGGGTCCCGGTTCGAGGCCTCCCGGTCTCGCTGATCTATCTCCTCCGCCAGGCCTGCGTGCGCCGGTCGAGGATGCGGGCAACCAGGACGTGCACCAGCTTCAGGGTTGCCGACGTGTAGACGATCATCATGGCCATGGCCGCCGCGGCTCCCTGCCAGCCGGCGTCGTCCATATACACGACTGCGATCGAGGCCACCCGGGTCGACGGCACCCAGAGGAAGATTACGGCCGAGACCGTCGTCATCGCATTGACGAACATGTACACCGCGATATCCAGGATTGCCGGCAGGCAGACCGGCACCGTGACCTTCCAGAATGTCCGGTAAAAGGGAGCGTGCAGCGAGGCGGAGACCGCCTCGAACTCGTTGTCCAGCTGCTTCAGCGCTGTTGTGGCTGTGAGGTGACTCACGGTGTAGAAGTGGGCGATCGTATTGATCACCAGGATCGCCAACGTGCCGTAGAGGAAGACGAGCGGGTTCGCCGGGTGATTGAAGAAGAAGATGTAGCTGATGCCCAGCACCAGGCCGGGCACGGCCAGCGGCAGCATGGCGAACAACTGGACGATCGAGCGGACAAACGGTAACCCTTTTGTCTTCTCCAGCAGGTAGGCCCCGCCGAAGATCAGGGCCGTGCCGATCAGCGCGGTCCAGCCTGCCATCCGAAGCGAGTTCCAGTATGGGAGCCACCCCGCCGTTTCGAAGCGGCTAAAGTTGTAGTTCCCCAATCCCATCGTGAGGTTATACGGCCAGAACCTGATGAACGAGGCCCACGCCGCCGTCAGGAGGATGCCGACGATGGGGATGATGATCAGCGTGCAGACGCCGAAGAAGAACCAGTCCGACTGCCGGTTGGGCTTCGGAACGAGCGGAACGGCCTGCGCCGTGAGCTGCGCCATCTGCTTCCGCCGGACGAATCGCTCAGCGGCAAATGACAGGATGGCTGGGAACAACAGCATCATGGCTACCACCGCACCGATCTGGAAGTTCTGCTGTCCGACGACCTGCTTGTAGACGTCGGTGGCCAGGACATTGAAGCGGCCGCCGATCACTTTGGGCGCCCCGAAGTCGGTCATGACGAGGGTAAACACGACCAGGGCGGCGCTGAGGATCCCGTATCGCGCCCCGGGCAGGGTGACGGTGAAGAAGATCCGCCGGGGCCAGGCGCCCAGGGCAGCCGCGGATTCGTAGAGCCGGGCGTCCGAGGTATTGAGTGCCGTCACCAGGATCAGGAGCGCGTGCGGGAAGGTGTAGAAGGCCTCGGCGATGACGATGCCCAGCGGGCCATAGATGGACTGACCAAACAGGAAGCTCCGCAGCAGGCCCTGGTTTCCAAACAGATAGATGAGCGCGATGGCCGGAAGCAGGGACGGGGCCAGGATGGGGATCTGCGCCAGCGCGGTGAACAGTCCCTTGGCTTTCATCGAACTGCGCGTCAGCGCGTAGGCGTAGACGAAGGCGCCGGGCAGCGTAATGGTGGTGGCGATCACTGCCACCATGATGCTGTTCCAGAACGACGAGAAGAGGGCGGGACTGGAGAAGTAGGTGGCGTAGTTCAGGAGCCCGACGAACACACCGTCCCGGTTCTGGAAACTCTTGGACAGCAGCGCCCAGAGCGGCAGCGCCACGGCAACCAGCAGCCACAGAGCGAGAGCCACCACAGCCACGCGCGCGATCCACTCGTCACGGGCCAGTTTACGTTGTGCTGGAGCGGCGGCAAGGGCGATTCCCATGGCTCAGTCCCTCGCAAAGACGCGGATGCGGTCGGAAGGCAGCGACACAGTGATCATCCTCCCCGGGGCAATGTCGAGCTCCCGCTGCAGGTGGATGGGAACATCGGCCCGCACCTCCGCGGCATCCGCGGTCGTTGGTCTCAACGTGGCACGGTAGAACGAGCCGAGAAAGTCCACCGCCGTGATCTCCACCGGCATGGCGTTCACCGTGCCGGCGCCGGAAGCGCGCACGTCCACGTCCTCGGGTCGAAAGCAGATCCGCACCGTGGCGTGATCCCCCAATCCATCGGTAAGCATGCACTGGAGTTCCGCGCCCCCCACGCGGACGCGGCCCGGCGCCACGAGCTGGCCGTCGAGGAAGTTCATCTCCCCGACGAAGTCGGCCACGAAGGCTGTGCGGGGGTCGCGGTAGATCTCCATCGGCGTGCCGATCTGCTCGATGACGCCCTGGTTCATGACCACGATGTGGTCGGCCATGGTCAGCGCCTCCTCCTGGTCGTGCGTGACCAGGATCGTGGTGACGCGCAGCCGCCGCTGTAGACTCCGCACCTCATGGCGCAGTCTGACGCGCAGACGCGCATCCAGCGCCGAGAGCGGTTCGTCCAGCAGCAGCAGGCTCGGGGACGGAGCGAGCGCCCGCGCCAGGGCCACGCGCTGCTGCTGACCTCCGGAGAGTTGCGCCGGATATTTACGTCCGGCGTCCGGCATGCCGATGAGCGTCAGCAGTTCTTCCACACGATCCCTGATCTGAGCTCCGTGCATCTTGCGGCTGTGGAGGCCGTAGGCGACGTTGTCGAACACGGTCAGGTTGGGAAAGAGGGCGTAGGACTGAAAGACGATACCGAAATCGCGGTCCGCCGGAGGCAGGCCGGAGATGTCACCACCCTCGCGGAGGATGCGGCCTCGAGTCTGCGTCTCCAGACCCATGACGATGCGCAGCAGGGTCGTCTTGCCGCAGCCCGATGGGCCCAGGAGGCAGACGAATTCGCCAATGTGGACGTCGAACGACACGTCCTTCAGAGCGGCGAACGTCCCAAATAGCTTCCAGACGTTCTCGACCTGCAAATAGGACGAGACGGGTTTCACAGTCATATAAACACCCCAGCCCCCGCTGCCGCAGAGCGGAGGGGGGCTGGGAGGCTTCTTGCGATCTCCGATTCGCCAATCAGCGCGGCGCCGACCTCGTATCGTACCGCCTTGTCCACTCCTGCAGGATGCGCGTGTAGTTCTTTGCCATCCAGGCGAAGTCATTCTTGACCATCGCCTTCTCAGCGTTCGGCGGATAGAATGGCGGTACATTGCTCAGACCAGGGTAGGCCACGACTGCATACCACGTGTTATAGAGTTCGTTGGCCTTCCGGGTGACGGTCCAGTCGATCAGGCGCTGCGCCGCGGCCAGGTTGCGCGTCCCGCGGACGATGGCCGATGCCTCCATGTCCCAGCCGGCGCCTTCCTTCGGGATGATCACCTCGATCGGGAACCCCTGCTGCTTCAGCAGCGCGCCGCGGGCGTCGAACCCGATCCCCATGGCGTACTCGCCCTGGGCCGCCCGGACGCACGGCGCGGTCCCCGAGTGAAGGTACACGCCGATGTTCTCGTGGAGCTTGTCCATGAAGGCCCAGCCCTTTTCTTCACCGAATATCTGGAGCCACGCTGCGACTGTTAGGTATCCGGTGCCCGACGACGCCGGGTTGGGCATCACGATGCGCCCCTTGTACGCCGGATTGAGCAGGTCCAGCCATGAGAATGGGGCGCGCAGCCCACGTTTTTTCGCCTCGACGGTGTTGTAGCAGATCACCGAGAGGAAAGCGTCCATGCCCGTCCAGGTCATGGGGGTCTTGCTGTCGCGAAAGGCGGGCTTGAGCGCATCGGCGCCTCTCGGCGTGTAGGGGTGCAGCAAGTTAAATTCCTCGGCTCTCAACAGTTGGGTGACAGCCAGCCCCCACACGACGTCCGCCCGCGGGTTGTCCCTCTCGGCGAGGAAGCGGGCCCCGATCACACCTGTCGAATCCCGCACCCAGTCGATGACGATCCCAGGGTTGTCTGCCTCAAAGGCCGCTTTGTACGGACCCAGCTGATCGTTTTCCATCGCGGTGTAGACTGTCAACCGCGTGACCTGCGCATTCACCTCACCCGCGAGGCCAGCGACGAGAGCGACGACGGACAGCACAGCCGCCCACCGTATGAGGACACCGGTGGTCAATCTCCGTGGCATGGACCAGCCACCCCCTTTGAAAAACCGCTCCACTTCAGTCTGGGCGTTGGCAGGGTATTCCACCCGGAACACACCAAACCCTTGCATTCAGGCACTCAGCTGTCAGTCGGGAGGCGCATCCTCAGGCTTTTGATCTGCGTGTAGCTGAGCAGTTCGTCTAGACACTCTTCCCGGCCGATCCCGCTCTGCTTGATGCCTCCATACGGCAACCCCAGGGCGTGGCCGCCCGGGATATTCACCCAGATGTACCCGGCCTCGATGCGGCGGGCCAGCCGGTGGATCCCGGCGTAATCACGGGTGTAGATAGCCGCGCTCAGGCCGTAGATGACGCCGTTGACCTGACGGATCATCTCTTCCTCATCGTCCCACGTCAGGATGGAGATGACGGGGCCGAAGATCTCCTCCTGCGCGATGCGCATCTCAGGGCGGACGTGATCAAAAATCGTCGGCTCCACGAAGAAGCCACGACGCAGCGCGGGATCGTCCGGCGGCCCGCCGCCGCAGAGCAGCCGCGCGCCCTCGCGTTGCCCGGCATCGATGTAGGAGAGGACTTTCTCGTATTGCTCCCGTGAGACCAGGCATCCCACCTGGCTATCCTCCGCCTCCGGTGGACCTAGCCGCAGCGCGGTGACGCGGCGCAGCAACGCCTCGATAAAGGCGTCGTGCAACGCGCGGTGAACGAAGACGCGCGAGGTGCTGCTGCAGGACTGCCCCGCGCGGTTGAAGTTCATCGCGCCCACGGCCGCATCGGCCGCCTCATCGGAAGGGACATCCGGGAAGAGGATCAGCGGGTTCTTGCCCCCCAGTTCG
>JACPRY010000092.1 GCA_016193565.1 Armatimonadota bacterium | reverse complement strand
GCAGTACTGCTTCAGCACCGCGGCGGCCTACGGGCTGCATGTCAGCCGCGCCAGCAGCAACGATGCCACCCCGACGGGGAGGAATGATGTGCTGCTGCGATTTGAGTTCAGCGCCCCGTCTAGGGACGGTTCGCAGCGGATCAAGGTCGTGACGATGCGGGACGGCGTAACGAGTGAGGCGGATCTGCCCTCCGTGCGCACGACCCCGCTGGGAGTGGCGCCCATCATCAATCGCGTGTCCGTGGGCGGCGGGACACTACAGATCTTCGCGGGACTGCGCGAGGATCCGTTCTTCTTCGATGTCGAGCAGTACTTCAAAGTTCGGGCGGGTGCGCTCGGCATCGGGCCCGCGGTCGGTTTCCGCAGCCCCGGTTTTGACTTCACGGCCGGCTACAACGTGCTATCGATCGCGGTCCGTGTCCCTCGCGCGTGGCTGCAGGGACGCAGCTCGGCCACGACGTTTGATCTCTGGGCGACTGTGTCGGTGGGCGGAAAGCAGATCGAGCGCCTGGGCCGGCCGGCGATCAACGAAGGTCTGGTCGTGACCAACGACTACCTCAACGCACTCAACAGCGTAGGGCCGGATTTTGAGGCCGCCGCGCTGGCCGGCCGACAGCCCGCGGCAGGCATCGCTGGCCCGATCGTCGCTGAGGCGAAGAAGACGCTCATGGCGGTCGGCAATGACGACGCACGCGCGACGGCATTGCTGGGGGCGTTTCTGCCGGACGTGCTGCGTATCGACACCACGGGCGCGAGCGGGTACGCGAACGCGCTCAACAGCAAAGGCAGCCCGATTCGCGGCCGCAAGATCACCGACGACGTGATTGACGTCACGCTCTCGGTGGTGACCAACGGCGCGATCAAGGGTGACAACGTCTCGTATGTCGGCCCCAACGCCGGCGGCACGGGACACAAGCCGCTGCTCGAGTCGTTCCCGTATCTGGCGGACCCAAACTAGGAGAGGATGGGTGGTGCACCGGTAGCTGCCTGCCGGTGCACCACCTGACAAGGAGACGGAAGATGAGGCTAGGCGCTGACAACGCACCGCGACATCCGGCCGCGGGGTGGCGCAACAAGGCGGCACTGTTCGTCGTGTTTCCGGTCGCGCTGGCTCTAATGCTAGGGGTCGTCCGGCTATGGATTGGCCCCGCCGGCGGACAGACGAATTTCGTCGAGGCATATCGCTACCGATTTGAACGTAGTCCGCGGGGAGCGGTCCGCCAGGCGCTGGAGAGTGAGATTGCATTCTATCAGGAGCGCCTCAGCCGCGATCCGGCTAGCGGTCTGAACCTCGCGGCACTCGCCGGTACCTATCTGAAGATGGCCCGCGCCACCGGAGACCTCACCTGGCTGCTGCTGGCGGAGCAAACTGCTCAGCGGTCGCTGGCCAGCCTGCCGTTTCAGAACAGCGGTGCGCTGTTGGTTCTCGCGCGCGTGGTGGAAGCCAGGCACGACTTCGCTGAGGCGATTCGACTTGCCAAGCAGTCCGGAGGCATCGATGGTCTCGCCATTGAGATCACGTCGACCCTGGCCGTGGGAAAGGTTGGCGACGCTTCGCAGGCGGCCGACCGGCTTGTCCGTACCCAACCCGGCCTGGGCAGCTTCACGCTGCGCGCGCTGGTGAGGATCGCTCAGGGGGAGGATGATGAGGCGGCCGCAGATCTGCATCGGGCGATCGCCAGTGAGGAACCCGGTGAAGTCGCCAGTTCCGCGTGGGCCAGGACGCTCCTGGGGCGGCTGCACAACCAGCGCGGCCAGCTGCAGGAGGCGCGCCGTCTGTATGTAGAGGCGCTGCGCATCCTGCCGCAGTATCCTCTGGCGCTGCTGCATCTGGCAGAGCTCGAGATGCGGTTGAAGCAGTACAGGGCAGCGGAGGATCATCTCACGCAGGTTGTCAACATCACGCGAGCGTCTCCGAACGTGTACGACCACGCGGTGCTCCGCGGGCTGGCGAGAGTCAAAGATCTGCAGGGCGATCGTTCCGGTGCCGCCCGCTTCTGGGACGAGGCTGAGACCAGATTGCGGCAGGATGTGGCCTCGGGGCAGTTTGGTCACCGTCGCGAGTTGGCGCGATTGCTCCTTGAGCGGGGCCGCCACGAGGATCTCAGTGAAGCCCTGCGCCTGATGGAAGCCGAAGTCCGAGTCCGCCGCGATGCTGATACGCTGTATGTCCTGGCCTGGGCCCTGTCTGAAAACGGCCGGTGGCTGGAAGCCCGCGAGGCGATGCGTGAGGCGCTCCGGTGGGGCGTGCGCGACGCCAGATTGTACTACCGCGCCGCCATCATTGAGCAGGCCCTCGGCAACCGGGCGGCGGCGGTGACATACAAGGCGTTGGCGATGCAGGCCGATCCCACGTTTGACGAACACGCACGGCGCCTCGCCGGTTTAGGACTCTAAGAGGAGGATCCGAGATGAGATTGCGATCCACTACGACCTGGGTTCTTGCGGCGCTGCTGTGGAGTGTGCTTGGGGCTCCGGCCGATGCGCACTGGGCCGATCAGGCCGTCGCAGAGATCAAGGTCCTGGAGACAGCAGCGGAGATGGTGTTGTCGTTTCCGACAGGGCTCGTGGCATGGGCGGACAACAACCGCAGCGGCGCACTCGATCTCGCGGAGGTCGAGAGGCACCAGCCCGCGCTCGAGCGATTTCTCAGCGAGCGAGTGCGCTTCACCGATCGCGGAAGGATGGGGAAATTGATGGCCCGAACCAGTGCAGGCGCCGGTCGTGCGGTACGATCTCTTCCTCCCCGGCGTCTCCACGGCCAGCTGCCTGGTGACGATCGTCGCCGGGGGGCGCGTACAGAACGCCGTCTTCACGCCGGAGCACCGTGAAGTGGCGATCACGCTTGGTGGGTCGCTCTTCGCTGCGGCCTCAGGCTTCGTGTTGCTCGGCATCCGGCATATTCTCACCGGGTACGCTCACGTGCTGTTCTTACTCAGCCTGCTCATGCTCGGCGGAGGTCTGCGCGCGCTCTTCAAGATCGTGACGGCGTTCACGGTCGCCCACTCGATCACGCTGTCGCTGGCGGTCTTGAACATTGTCGCGCTGCCCGCCCGGTGGGTGGAAAGCATCATCGCGGCGAGCATCATCTATGTGGCGGCGGAGAACTTGTGGCGGCGACAGAGCGCGCTGCGCAATCGCTGGCTAGTCACGTTCGCCTTCGGGCTCGTGCACGGGCTTGGGTTCGCCTCGATTTTGCAGGAGCTGCACCTGCCGCGCACGGGCGTCGCCGTATCGCTGTTCAGCTTCAACCTAGGCGTGGAGATGGGGCAGCTCGCGATCGTGATCCTGGCGTCGCTGGGTCTGCGGCTGCTGGCGGCATGGCCGAAGGCGACACTCTTCAGACTGTGGGTATCGGCCGGAGCGGCCACAGCGGGACTCGTGTGGTTCGTGCAGCGGGCGTTTCTTGGCTCGTAGTTAGCCCATCCAGGTCAGGAACACGTGTTTGGCAGGAGGGGACAGGTACTTCCTGCTTTATCAGAAGCTTCCGGAGAGGATGGGAACAGACCGCGCGGAGTTGCGCTGCTCGACGGAGATCGACACGCTCCGAAAGAGGCTGAAGTCGGCTTTGATGGGGACGATCGTCAGGGCATCGGATCCGGTCTGAAATACCCAGGCAGTGCGTGATCCATTGTTGCCGACCAGCCAGACCCGGTAGGAAAAGTCATCACCGGGATTGGCAAGATTGGTGACCAGGAGGACGCCTCGCTTCTGTGCGGAGTCGTAGATCAACCGTACGCTGGCCCCGGGTCTTCCAGTGAGGAGAACGATCCTTGTCGAGGCATTGTGAAGCAGGTCCAGCAGCGGCTCCTGGGCGGAGAGCCGGTTGTAAAGCCCTGTCTCGTACCGGTAGCTGGCTGCGGTCATGATGGCCAACACCAGCACAAGTTCAACGACCAGCGTGACGGCGCCGATCATCCAGGCCGGCGCCGATGCCGTCGCTTTCGACCGGAGTGAGATTACCGGAATGCCCACAAAGAATCCCCTCATAGAGATACCCAATTGAGTGCATATAGCAGACCCCATGCCGGGTGCTGCGTTAGCAGGAAAATTGCGGAAAATTTCACGATTTCGCTGTTCCCCGTTGACAGCCGCCCTCCGAACAGTGGTACTGTCTAAGTAATACGAACGTTTGTTCGTCATTATGGCGCCGCTTGTCCCCACGGAAACCCCGCTTCCTGACACCATCACAGGTCCGGCGGTCTTTGCCGGCGATGATGCCAGCCTGACGCTGGGTCTGCTGGCGGGCCTGCGCGCGGCCAGGAAGGGGCAGCCGTTGCTCATTGTTGACGGCGCCAACGCCTTCGATCCCTTCCTCGTGGCCGATCTGGCCAGAAAGCTCCGGATGGCGCCCAGAGCGCTGCTCGACGAAATCCGTATCTCCCGCGTCTTCACCTGCCATCAACTCGAGGCGCTCCTGCGTGGACGACTGCAGCAGGCCGTGCAGCGGTTTTGCTCGCCGGCGGTGTACTTCTCGGGACTGCTGGATCCGCTGCTCGATGAGGAGGTGGCGGCGGGCGAGGCAGTTCGCATCTTTCGCCTCATCCCGCCGGTGCTGCAGCGTCTGGCCTCCTCGGGAGTGCTGACCGTCTGTGGGTGTCCGCCGCCGCAGCAGGTGCCGGGACGTGACGAGCTGTTCACCGCGCTGTGTGAGACGGCGGCATGGGTCTTCGACGTGACGCGGGACCCAGACGAGGACGAGGTGCGCGTGGTCTGCCGCAAGCCTCAGGCCGCGGAGTGGAGATGGGAGCCGCAGATCGGAATGATAGTGCCGCGGAGGTGGTGGTGATGGGACGGACGACGCAGACGATGACGCAACTGGTCGCTCAGGAGGAAGCGTACTGGGCGCCATTTCGGAGGGCACTGCGGAAAGAGGACCAGGCGATCTTCGACCGGTTGTTTGCCGCCGCGCGCCATCACTCCGCTCCCGCGCACTACGCGTCGCACTCCACCCCGTTCGACTCGATCCTCCTGTCGATGATTTTGGAGACGATGAAGGCCGTCGAGGCGCTACAGCAGCGATGGGACGCCCTGACCGGCGTGAGTAGGGAGGAGGGAGCAGCGAGCGGACAATTTCAGGACGGTCCAGACCCTTGCCGGCGTGATGCATCGTAGTGACCGTTCCCCGTTCTCGGTTCCCCGTTCCCGGTCGGTTATTGAGGGCTGGCTCTTCGACGTCTACCCGTCCAGCAGTGGGATGGTCCTCTGGCTCATCGATAGAGACGGCCGACCCCACCGCGTCCGATATCCGTATGCTCCCTCGATGTATGTCAGTGGAGATCGCCACGCGCGAGGGGTGGTCGAGGCGGCGCTGCAACCGCTGGCCATCCGCCTTTCCACATCTCGGGCCGTGCGCAAGGAGTTGATGAGCGGTGAGGAGATCGACGTCCTCCGCATCGCGGTGCACAACCCGCTGGCGTATCCGGCGGTCGCGCGCCGCCTGGCCCGCGTTCCCGGACTGACCTTATATAACTGCGACATTCCGGTCGCGCGTCTGTTCTTGTATGAGAGCGGACTGTTCCCGCTGGTCCGTTGCGCGGTCAGCTGTGACGGCGATGTCGCGAGGGAAATCGCGCTCGAGAGCCGTTCAGATGATCTCGAATACGAACTCCCGCCCTTCGTCGTGCTCCGGCTGCGGTTCGATCATGAGACCGGCACCGACGGCGCCAATCCGATGCACGGCCGCCGGGGCAGGATTGAAGCCGGCGTTGATGGCGAGACGGTCGTGCTCGACGGCGACGATCCCGCAGAATCGGTCCGCAGCCTCAACCGGCTGATCGAGCGCTACGACCCCGACGTGCTGCTCACGGAGTGGGGCGACGAGGTCCTGATGCCCGGTCTGCGCACGCTGGCGGCGCGCGCCGGAATCCCGCTGGCTCTCAACCGCGATCCCACCGCCGGCGTCCGCCTGCGGCGTTCGCGCTCGTATATGACGTACGGCAAGGTCGTCTTCCAGGGCGGCGCGCAGATGCTGCACGGCCGGTGGCATCTCGACCTGCGCAACTCGTTCATCTACGGAGAGTCCGAACTCGCTGGGCTATTGGACGTCGCCCGTCTCGCGCGCATCCCCGTGCAGGAACTCGCCCGCACCTCGACGGGCACTGCGATCAGTTCGATGCAGCTGAATCAGGCGATCGCAGACGGCGTGCTCATTCCCTGGCAGAAGAGCGAGCCCGAGGCGTTCAAGACCGCGAGCCAGTTGCTCCTGACCGACAAGGGCGGTCTGACCTATCAGCCGATCGTCGGGCTGTTTGAGGGAGTGGGCGAGCTCGATTTTTCCTCGATGTACCCGACGATGATGGCAAATTTCAATATCTCTCCCGAAACGATCGGCTGCACGTGCTGCCCCGATTCTCAGGTTCCAGAGATCGGATACACCGTGTGCCAGAAGCGGAAAGGCCTCGTGCCGCATGTGCTCGAGCATTTACTCGAACGGCGGGTGTATTACAAGAAACGGAAACAAGAGACGACAGGCGACGAACGCGCCGTCTACGATCAGCGGCAGACTGCACTCAAGTGGTGCCTGGTCACGAGTTTTGGCTACCTCGGGTATCGTAATGCGCGCTTCGGACGCATCGAGGCGCATGAGGCGGTGACCGCGTTCGCGCGCGAGATGCTGCTGCGCGCAAAAGAGATCGCGGAGGCGCGTGGCTTTCGCATGCTGCATGCACTGGTGGATTCGATGTGGCTGCAGCGTCCCGGCGCGACGCGAAACGACTATGAGGCGCTGGCCCATGAGGTCACCACGGCTACCGGGCTGCAGATCTTCGTAGAGGGCGTCTACCGGTGGATCGGGTTCCTTCCTTCTAAGACGCACCGCGGGGTAGGGGTGCCCAATCGCTACATGGGCGTTTTCGAGGACAATTCAACAAAGGTCCGCGGCATCGAGGTGCGGCGAGCCGACGTCCCGATCCTCGTCGAGGAGATGCAGGAGCGGATGCTGCAGCGGATGTTCCACTGCGCGACACTGGACGAACTGAGGGCCGCGCTGCCGGAGGTGCTCGCCATTCTGGAGGAGACGCTCGTGCGGCTGCGCGCCGGCGAGGTGACGGCGGCCGAACTAGTCGTCACCAACCGGCTGTCACAAGAAGTAGGGGAGTACCGCCACAATACGGTGCAGGCGATCACCGCTCGCACGCTCGACCGCCACGGCGCGCGGTTGCATCCGGGCGAGGCGGTGCAGTTCATCATCACCAACCGCAAGGCGAAGCTCCCCGAAGACCGCGTCCGCCCGTACACGCTGCTGGGCACCGACTGGTCCTACGACGCCGACGCCTACGCCCAGATGCTGGTGCGGGCTGGGGAGACGGTGCTGGAACTCCTAGGATACTCAGAACAGCGGCTGTGGCAAGAAGTCTGGAAGCGTGTTGGCGTGTCGGGCGATGCAGGGTAACATAGGGTTGAGATGAAGAAAGTTAGGCTTTCGCGTTCAAACAAGAGCGCCCTAATTCGCAAATATATCCAGGGCTACAGGCGCAAGCCAGAAAGTCCCAGGATCGCAATGGCATACATGGCAGCGATTGCCGAAGTGCTGCAACCTGAGGACTGGACTACTCCAGCATCAAAGCGATCTCGCGGGCGTTCCTCGCGGACTGTCCGCGGTAGTGGTTGTTGAACATCAGATACATCCGATCGAGCTGACCCGATAGTTCTCTCACCTTGCCCGCCCACGGCCGCAGCTCGTCTTCGCTGTAGGAGTAATCGTAGACGCGGTTCGTCGGTGCGCGCCGTTCGATCATCGCCGCGTTGCGGCCGTGGAACCGGATCACGCTCCACGGGGCGGTGATCTCCACGTCGGCCGGCGGCAAGTACGCCATCGGCGCCATGTCCGGCACGACGTACGCGTACCCGTGCTCCCGCAGATACCCCATGAACTCACGGCGCGCCTGCCCCTCCAGCCAGCTTCGGTGGCGGATCTCGACCGCGATGGGCCACGACCGCAGATATGGTTCCCAGCGGTCCAGATGTGCGAACACCTCGGGCGTGAAGGCCTGCCCCTTGGGAAACTGAAACAGCACGTGCCCGAGCTTCCCGGCGTTCCTGAAGACGTCGACGAACGCCGCAAAGTAATCCCAGCAGGCGGTCACGATCTCTTCGGGCAGCTGCGCCGCGGATACCTCCTCCGGATCGCGGAGATGCTCAGGCACGAGCGGCAGGATCTCGGGCGGCAGACGCTTCGGGTTGGTCTCGTGTCCGGTCATGAGCGCGAAGGCTTTCATGTTGAACACGAACTGGTCCGGCGTCCAGCTCACCCATTTCGCCGCCCGGTCAGCCGGCTGTAACGCATGATACGTGGCGTCGATCTCCACAACGGGAAAGACGGTCGCGTAGAACTGCAGCCGTGCCTGCGGATCGCTGCGAACGCCTCGCGGATAGAACTTGCCTTCTTTGACGAAGTTCGGGTCCGCCCACGAGCAGGTGCCGGCGTACACCTGGCAGCGCCCGAGCTGAAGCGGTTGAGCAGTCTGCTGAAGACCGAACTGGAATCCCATGGGGATGTGACTGCCTTCGGCAGTTCGGTAACACATCCCCTGCGAATTGACACCCTACAGGCACGTTCCTATAATGAACAAGGTTTGCGTGCCTTCTCCCGCTTGCATAGGCGTCCCAACTGTGTAGGGAGTGGATAGAGTGAGATCTCGCGTGTGGCTCCGGCTCCTCATCGTCATCATGCTGGGGCTGGCGGCGATCCAGGTAGCGCTCGCGCCGGTGAGAATCGTGCGTTGGACGCCGGAGTGGCGGGGTTTCAACCTGCAGATCAACCGCGGCCTGGACCTGCAGGGCGGCAGCTATCTCGTCCTCGAGGCGCAGGACACGCCGCAGCGGCAGGCAACTCCCGACGCCGTCGACGCCGCGATGCGCGTGATCGAGAACCGCATCGACCAGCTCGGTCTCGTGGAGCCCACGCTGCAGCGGCAGGGGAGCCGCCGCATCATCGTCGAGTTGCCCGGCATTCAAGATCCCGAGCGCGCGATCGAACTGATCGGCAAGACCGCGCTCCTCGAGTTTATCGATACTGCCGTCATCCAGCTGCCGCACGGTGCCCGCTGGAAGGCCGACGGCAAGACGGTGGAGATGCCGGCACCGGCTCAACCCATAACGGTTGAAAAGAAAGTGATCCTCACCGGCGCAGATCTCGCAGACGCGCAGGCCTCATTTGATCAGGACACCGGCCAGCCGATCGTCAACTTCCAGTTCAAGGGCCAGGGCGCCCGGACGTTTGAGGATTTCACCGGCGCGAACGTGGGCAAGTACCTCACGATCGTGCTGGACAACGAGGTCATCTCCTCGCCGGTGATCCGCGACCGCATCACGGGAGGGCGCGGACAGATCAGCGGCGGCTTCCAGGACCTCAACGAGGCTCGAGATCTCGCCGTGCTGCTGCGCGGCGGCGCGCTGCCCGTACCGGTTGAAGTAATCGAGCGGCGATCGGTCGGGCCCACCCTGGGCCGCGACTCGCTCGACCGCAGCCTCCGGGCCGGGGCGGTCGCCGCTGCCATGGTCTTCCTGTTCATGATCCTGCTCTACCGCGTGCCCGGGCTGCTCGCCGATCTCGCGCTGGCGATGTACGCCATGCTGCTCATGGCCGCGCTCGTTGTGCTGGGCGCCACGCTCACACTGCCGGGGATCGCCGGCTTCATCTTGTCGGTCGGCATGGCGATTGACGCGAACATTCTCATCTTTGAGCGTATCAAAGAAGAGCTGCGGGCCGGGAAGTCGATCGGGAGCGCTGTCGCATCTGGATGGGCGCGGGCCTGGAGCGCGATTCTCGACTCCAACGTGACCACGCTCATCGGCGGGTTCGTGCTCTTCGCGCTCGGCACGGGACCGGTGAAGGGGTTCGCGGTTACCCTGTCGATCGGCGTGTTGATCAGCATGTTCACCGCGATCATTGTCACCCGAGTCTTCATCGACAGCGCGGGCGGCGCCGTGCGGTCGAAGCAGGTTGGGTTTGGGGTTTAGATGAGCGACATGCGCGTCTGGGACATCATTGGGAAGCGCCGCTGGGGGTATCTGCTGTCGTTGCTGGTGATCATCCCCGGCGCCGTGGCGCTCTACACCTCGGGCGTCAACCTGGGTATCGACTTCACCGGCGGAACGCTGCTCGATGTCCGGTTGGGACGCAACGCCTCGATCGAAGAGATCCGCGCGGTGATGGCCGGATTCGGGCACGCCGAAGCGGTGATCCAACAATCTCCCGACCGCCCGCGCCAGGTACTCATCCGCACCGAGCCGCTGGATGAGGCCACCACGAGCCGGCTCACCGCGGCGCTCAGGAACCGGTTCGGCGGCATTGAAGTGCTCCTGGCCGAGCGCGTGGGGCCGAAGGTCGGGCGGGAACTGCGCAACCGCGCCATTACCGCAGTGGTCATCGGCCTGCTGCTGCAGGTGATCTACATCACCTGGCGGTTCCGCTCCGTGCGGTTCGCGGTCACGGCGGACATCGCGCTTGCGCACGACCTGCTGCTCGTGCTCGGCGTGTACGCGCTGACACGCAAACAGTTGGACAGTTCGTTCGTCGCGGTGCTGCTGACGGTCATCGGCTACTCCATCAACGACACCGTGGTGATCTTTGACCGCATCCGGGAGACGCTGGCCCAGCGGATCCGCGCGCCGTTCCCCCAACTCGTGAACCGGAGCATCCTCGAAGTGCTCCCGCGATCGCTGACGACGGGGCTGGGCGCCATGATGGCCATTGCGGCCATCTACTTCCTGGGCGGCGTGACCGTCCGCGACTTTGCCTTCGGGTTGGGCCTCGGCATCCTCACCGGAACCTACTCATCGATCTTCATCGCGAGTCCCCTGCTGGTCGAGTGGCACAACTGGAGTGAACGCCGCGCCGGACGATCCCCGGAAGCGTCAACACCGACTCCTGCCGCCGAGCCCGCACCGGTTCCATTCCCTTCTGGATCTCGACGCAACCGCCGCCGCCGCTAGTCTGCAGTTTTCGCGTTACGCTGTTCTCGCGTTGCCGCGTTACCGCGTTTTCAGGTACAATTTCACCAATCGCGGGCCGTCCGATCACACGTCAGGACGCCGTCGGGGCGCTGGCAGAGGAAGGAGTTCGTCATGTGGATCATTGGGATCATTCTCCTGGCCATTGTTGGGCTGTTTGTGTTTGAGAACCGGACTCCGGTGACCCTGGAGTTCGTGGCCTGGCGGTACGATACGCGCCTGGGCCTGGCCATGCTCGCCGCGTTTGTTGCCGGCGCGATTATTCTCTATCTTCCAGGCGCCATTGCGCAGGCGAGGCTCCGCGCCCATCTGCGGAGCGCGGAAGCGCGGCTGCGGGAGATGGAGCAGCAGCTGAAGACTGCCGCTGAGCAGATTCCGAAGATCACGTACGGTGAGCGTGAGTGATCGAAGCCGTCTCCGCTGGAAGGTCGCCCCGCCGCGTCCCGCAGAATGTGAGCGTCTCGCCTCAGCGCTCGGCATCCACCTGGTCGTAGCCCAAATCCTCGTCAACCGGGGATATGAGGATCCGGCTCTTGCTTCGCGCTTCCTCGACGTCCCGCTGGATCGGTTGGCTGATCCGGAAGCGATCGTGGATCTGCCGGCGGCTGCCGAGCGGCTGGCGGCGGCGGTCCGCACAGGCGAGCCGATCACGATCTACGGCGATTACGACGCCGATGGCGTCACCGCGACCAGCATCCTGCTGCTCGGCCTCCGCGGGCTCGGCGCGCGAACCGGCTTCTACATCCCCTCACGATTCAATGAAGGGTACGGACTCAACCACACAGCGCTGAGCCGCATCGCCGATGCCGGAGGCGGGATCGTCGTCAGCGTCGACTGCGGCGTGACGGCCGTGGAAGAGGTGGACCGGGCCCGCGCCCGCGGCCTGGAGATGATCATCGTCGACCACCACGAGCCGGCACCGGTACTGCCGGCCGCCCTCGCGGTGATCGACCCCAAGCGGCCGGATGCCGCCGGGTCCTTCCGCGAATACTCCGCGGCGGGGCTCGCGTTTCAACTGCTGCGCGGGGTCCGCCGTCGTCTGGGTCAGGCAGAGCTTCCCCCCGACATGCTTGAACTGGCGGCGCTCGGCACGATCGCCGACGTGGTGCCGCTCGTCGATGACAACAGGATCATGGCACGACATGGCCTGGCGAGGATGGAGACGACCGGCAATCTCGGGCTCTCCTCGCTCATCCGCGCGGCCGGTCTCAGCGGTCCGATCAGCGCGTACCACGTGGGATTTTCGCTTGGACCGAGGATCAATGCCGCAGGCCGGCTCGGGGACGCCGCGAACGCGGTCCGTCTGCTCACCACTGAGGATCTCACCGAAGCCGAGACGATCGCGCAGCAGCTGGATGCGGAAAACCGGAAGCGTCGTGAGCTGTGCGATCAGATTCTGGCCGAGGCCGTGGAGCAGGTTGAGCGCGAGCGTCTGCACGATGGCTCCGCCATTGTCCTGGCCCGAGAAGGATGGCACGCCGGCGTGATCGGGATCGTGGCGTCGCAGCTGGTCGAGCGGTACTACCGGCCGGTCGTGATGATCGCCCTGGAGCAGGGGATCGGTAAAGGCTCGGCCCGGAGCGTCCAGGCCCTGCACCTGGTCGACACGCTGACCGAATGCGGCGACCTGCTCGATCGCTTCGGCGGCCACGCGATGGCGGCGGGGCTGACGATTGGGCAGGACCGCGTCACGGAGTTTACCCGGCGCTTTGCCGGTGCGGCCGGTCGCCGCCTCACGCCCGACGACCTCGTCCCATCGCTCGTGATCGATGCGGAGGTCCATCTGGCCGATCTCTCTCCCGATGTCGCCCGGCACCTGCAGCGCCTTGCGCCGTTCGGCGCAGGAAATCCCGAACCGGTGCTGGCAGCAAGGGGGTTGGGCGCAGTGACGACACGGGTGATGAGCGACGGGCTGCATCTCAAACTCGGCGTCACCGATGGTCAGGGGTTCGCGGAAGCGGTCGGCTTCCGGCTCGGCGACGCATCGGAGTTGCTGGCGTTCACCCGCGCGCAGCTCGATCTCGCGTTCACGGTAGAGATCGATCAGTGGGAACACCGTGAGCGGGTGCAGCTGGTGCTGCGCGATCTGGTCACGCCCGGCGTCGACCTGGATACGGTGCTCGCCGACACGACGCTGCTGCTGGAGCGTCTCTTCAGCCGCGCTGGGGATTACCTGGGCGATGGTGCGCTCGGGTTAGAAGACGCGGATGCGTTCCACACGAAAGTCGCGGGGGTCACCTTCGAGGGGCGGCAGGCGCTCGTGCAGACGCTCCTCCCCGGGCAGATGGTCGTGCTGCAGCGAGAGCCGTCGAATCCCCACGACCCGCACGCCGTGAGGGTGCTCACCGAGTCCGGTCAACAGATCGGCTACCTCAGCGCGCGTGTCGCGGCGAGGCTGGCGCCGACCATGGACAGCGGGGTGAGGTACTCGGCCGCGGTATCGCAGATCACCGGCGGCGGAACTGACCGATCCTTCGGCGTCAACATCTACCTCCAGCGCGAGGAGGGTGCCGTTGATGAGGAGGACCCCGGCCGTCTCCTCAGGAACGCGTGGCAGGACCTGCCGGCCACAGAACTGCTCGAGCGTCTCCGCGTGCACCTGCACCGCGGGCGCCACTTCCGCGCCCCGCAGCTCGAAGTGCTGCAACGTATCCTCGCAGGGGAGTCGGTGTCTGGCATTCTTGGTCCGGGGCGGGGCCGCAGGGCCGTGATGGGAATCGCGGCCGCGGCGATCGCGACGCGGCCCCTCAACAGGACTCAGACCCGACCTGTGGTCATCGCCCTACCACTGTATGGTCAGGTGGAGCGCACTTACGAGCGACTGTTTCCGCTGCTCCGCCAGGTCGGTGTCCGCTGCGTCCGAGCGCATGGGGCGCTATTGTTCCGGCAGCGCCAGCGCCTCGCGCAGAGTCTCGCGTCAGGGACGGCCGACATCGTGCTTGCCAGCTTCGAGTACCTGAAGATGAAAGGTCGGGCCCTGCAGCCTTCGCTGCTGCTCGCGGAAACAGCGCCTGGAATCGATGAGGCATCGCTGGACGATCTCATTGCCGGCCTGAAAGCGCCTCAGGTTGTGATCTTCTCGGGCGAGACGCAGGCCTCGGCCGGTTCGTTGTGGCAGGGCGGCGCGAGGCCCCGCGTCATTGATGAGTTCCTCCGGACGAACGTACGACTGGTGGACCGGCGCGGCGCATCAGATCGTGAGACCGTCCTGGCAGGCATCATTGCACGGGGCGAGAAGACGCTGGCTTATACCTCGTCGAGATCGGAGGCCGTCGACGTGGCAGGGCGGTTGCGGGAGTCGACCGGTCGTGAGATAGCCTACTATCATGCCGGCCTCCCGCTGCGGGTACGGGAAGTGCTCGAGCAGATGTTCGCGGACGGGAAGATCGGGGCGATGATCGTCGCCGACGGCATCGATGAGACCGCGTTTCCCGGCGATGTGAGACAGGTGGTCGCGCTGGGGCTGCCCCAGACGGCGGGGGAACTCATCGAGGAGATCGGGACCGCGGGGATGGATGGCCGGCAGAGCGTCGCAACGCTGCTCTATGCACAAGCAGACCTTCAGCTTGTCGAGACTGCGCTCGCCGAACGGAACCCGCCGCGCGAGGCGCTGACGGCCGTCTACCGGGCAGTGCGTGAGGGGGTCGCCCGCGAGGGGTTTGCGTCGTGGCCGGATCCGGGACTGAACGCCGCGGTAGCCGGCACGACGTCTTCGCCCCGGACAATCGGGATTGGACTGGATGTGCTCGCCGAAGCCGGCGTGATCCAGCGGGAATACGAAGGAGGGCGGTGGCGCATCACGCTCAGCGAGGGAGGACGCCGCGAACTCACCACCTCGCTGAGGTATGCTGAAGGCGAGAGAGAGCGTGAGGCGCTGGCCGAACTGCAACGGTTCGCCTTCGCCCCGCTTCACGACATCCTGAAGGCGGTGGTCGGCCCAACTGCAAACTGACAATCTATCGAATCTATTGGATCCGTTGAATCAATTGAATCTGACCTGCCTGATCCAATAGATCCAATAGATTCAATAGATTCAACAGATTTATGATCGAAGTATGAAGTGGCTGCAAGCGCGTCAATCGAGTGCGTTTCAGGACCTGCCGGCTGAGGTCCAGGGCCTGCTCGCGAAGATGCGAGAGTACCACCCCAAGGCCGACCTCGACCTCGTCCGGGATGCGTATCTGTTTGCGGAAGCCGCCCACCAGGGGCAGACGCGCGCGTCCGGAGAGCCCTATATCAACCACTCTCTCGCCGTGGCTTCGGTCCTGGCAGACCTCCGCCTTGACCCCATGACCGTCGCCGCCGCGTTGCTGCACGACGTCGCCGAGGACACCGGTGTGACGCTCGATCAGGTCCGGGAGAAGTTCGGGCTCGAGATCGTCGCGCTGGTCGACGGGGTCACCAAACTCGGCAAGATCGAGTGGATGAGCCGCGAAGAGCGCCAGGCGGAGTCGCTGCGCAAGATGTTTCTGGCGATGGCGAGCGATATCCGCATCGTGCTGATCAAGCTCGCCGACCGCCTGCACAACATGCGGACGATCGAGTACCTGCCGGAGTGGAAGCAGAAGCGCACGTCACAGGAGACGCTGGACATCTACGCGCCGCTGGCCGAGCGCCTGGGCATCGGGCAGATCAAGCGTGAGCTCGAGGACCTGGCGTTCAAGGTGCTGGAACCCGACGCCTACACCGAGATCAAGACGCAGATCGCTCAGGCGGAGGCAGCGCGCACGGCCTTCGTGGAGCGCGTGGCCGATACACTCCACCGCGAATTGAGCCAGGCGGGGGTGAAGGTTGCCCGCGAGCGCATCAGCGGCCGCCCCAAGCACCTGTACAGCATCAACCAGAAGATGCAGCGCCCCAAGTACGCGGGGCAGCCGGTCGGGCGGATCTACGACCGCCTAGGGGTCCGGGTGATCCTCGACGACTTGAAGGACTGCTACGCGGCGCTGGGCGTTGTGCACTCGCTGTGGCGGCCGATTCCCGGCGAGTTTGACGACTACATCGCCAACCCGAAGACCAGCGGCTACCAGTCGCTGCACACCACGGTGATCTACGAGGGCGAGGCGCTCGAGATCCAGATCCGCACGATGCAGATGCACCATGAAGCCGAGCACGGGATCGCCGCGCACTGGAAGTATAAGGAAGGCAAGCCCGCCGAGCGCGAGGTAGAGCAAAAGCTCGCCTGGCTGCGGCAGTTACTGGACTGGCACTCCGAGCTCCATGACGCGCGGGATTTCGTGCGCTCCGTGAAGCTCGACCTGTTCCAGAACGAGGTGTTCGTCTTCACCCCCAAAGGCGACGTCGTGGACCTGCCGGCCGGCGCCACACCGGTGGATTTCGCCTACCGCATCCACACCGACGTCGGCCACCGCACGATCGGCGCGAAGGTGAACGGCCGGCTGGTTCCGCTGTCCCACAAGATGCAGACCGGCGACATCGTCGAGATCGTCACGGGCAAGACCGGTGGTCCCAGCCGGGACTGGCTCTCCTTCACCGTCACCACCAACGCCCGGACCAAGATCAAGCAGTGGTTCAAGAAGGAGGCGCGCGGGGAGAACATCGAGCGCGGCCGCGCGCTGCTCGAGCGCGAACTGCGGCGGCTGGGGGCGCTCAGTGGTCTCATGAAGCCCGAGAAGCTGCGCGAGATCGCGCCGCAGTTTCAGGTCGGCGGCGATGAGGATCTGCTGGCTGCGCTGGGGAACGGCGACGTCTCGCTCCTCCACGTCGTGCAGGCGCTGCGCGGCGAGCCCGCGCCCGTCGAGGCTCCGGCCGTGGTGCCGCCTCCCTCGGCTCCGCCCCCCACGCGGGGCGTGCGCGTCCAGGGAGTCGATAACGTCCTGATGCGCTTCTCCCGATGCTGCACGCCGCTCCCCGGCGACCGCATCATCGGATATGTCACGCGCGGTCGTGGGGTGACTATTCACCGCGCCGACTGTCCAAACACGTCGTACTTCCGGGCGCATCCCGAGCGGATGATCGAGGTCGAGTGGGAGGTCGGCACGGAAGGCGCGTATCAGGTTGAGATTGAAGTGGAAGGCTTCGACCGGGTGGGCCTGCTCAAAGACGTCCTCGCCGCCATCGCCGACAGCAAAACGAATGTCGTGTCGGTGAACGCGCGTGTGCGGCGCGACAAGGTTGGTATCGTCAATCTGGTGCTGGACATTCGCAACGTCGCGCAGCTCCACACCGTCATGCAGAAGGTTGGGAAGGTCCCCGACGTCTACGCCGTCGAGCGGGTCGTCCACAGTTGAGGACCCGAAAGACCAGTACGCAGGCGGCAGTAGGCAGAAGGCAGTCCACTACAGATCTCAAGGCCCTGCTCGAAGCCCACCTGGACGCGCTGAACGGTCGGGACCTCGACCGGCTGGTGTCGTTCTACGCTGAGGACGCCGTGCTGGAGTTTCCGGCCAGCCCGAAGGCTGAGGGCGTCGCCCGCATCCGACAGGCGTTTCAGTCATTCTTCGCGCAGTGGGATGAGACGAGCACCTACCGCACGATCGTCGTCTCGAACAATACGGCGGGGGTTGAAGGCAGCTCGAGGGGGCGACACCGCACGCTGCATCTGCGCATTCCCGGCCGCATCACCGCGGGTTCGCGCGAATACCGGCACGACTTCGCCATGTTTCTCGAGGTGTCCGGCGGAAAGATCCGGCGGCACCGCGTGTACTTCGACGCGCGCGATCTCGTGAAACAACTTCTCGGAGGTCTGCGTTGACGAAGCAATGGACCGCGGCCCGCATCGGCCTCTTCACGGAATCGGTTATCCGCGAGATGACCCGTCTGAACAACCTCCACGGCGGGGTCAACCTGGCTCAGGGCTTTCCCGATTTCGACGCGCCGGCCGAACTCCTCGAGGCGGCGGCGAAGGCGATGCGGGACG
>JACPRY010000045.1 GCA_016193565.1 Armatimonadota bacterium | reverse complement strand
GTTTCCTACATTGGAGGGCCGCTTCGCTCCGAGTCGGCTCGCCCGCGGAGCGCACCGTGAAGCGCAGGGAGGCCTGCACATGAATCCGCGCGATCTCGCCATGGATCGAGCGTGGACGTCTGAGTTGAACGGCGGCGGGATGGGGACATTGGACAAAGGTCACCAGTAACTGAGCCACTCCTTAGCCGCTCTCCTGGTCCCCGATCCAAGGTCCCCATCCCGCCGTCCGATCGAGCGTGAATCCAACAGAAGAAACCAAACGTACTTTGCATTCAAAAGTAGGACACCACGGGAAATGTAGCTTGATTGTGTAGATGGTGGAGATCGTGTAGATTATTGTTGAGTGTCGGGCCGTAGCGCAGGTGGTAGCGCGCATCCTTGGGGTGGATGAGGTCGCCGGTTCAAGTCCGGCCGGCCCGACCAGTGGAACGTCTGAACACAGCCCCGTTCATCAGCAACTAGAACTCAGCGTCCGCCGGTTCCCTCGTTCGTCAGATAGGCGGTGGCGAATCCTTCCATCAATCTTCCAATGAATTTATGACTACTGAATTGTTCGCTGTTCGAGGGAACAGAGGTGTGCTAGAATCCGTTACCAAGATCGGCGGATGCGTGGTGATTTATTCACAGTGGGGGAGGGAGCATAAACGATGGCAGTCCACACTACTAGGGAAGCGTGGACCGCGCCGGCGGCACAAACAGACGCCCGGATGCGAGCGGTCACGGACCTCTGGAGGAAGATCCGCGAACTGAACGATAGCGACGCGGACCGAACGAAAATCGCTGTGGCGTACTATCAACTCGGGGACGTGCTCGAGCTCTTGCCTGAGCGCTACCGGATCGTGCTTGGTGGGTCTATAGAACCGGAAGACCAATAGACGGGGCTCGAACGCAACTCGTCGGCAAAGGCCATCTCCGCGGCAACGGCGCGCCTGAACGCCTGCAGCTGCATCGCAATTTCAGTCTTGGTCCAGCCCAGTTCCCCGCCCATGATCGCAGCGACGTCGTCGGCGCAGCCCTCTCCACGCCTGCGGTCCAGCGCCGCAAGCCTGCTGCGGATCAGCATCCAGTCGGCGAGCGACACGGCCTGTTCCTCGCGGCAGGCGTAGACGGCTTCCGCGGCGATGACCGGGAGATCAGGAACCAACCGCCGCCGCAGTAAGGGATCTTCGCCCAGGATCTGACAGATCCTCAGCGTCCCGCTTCCATATGACGCCAGCAGGTGGAGGGCTTGTTCAGCGTCCAGTCCGGCCTGTCGCGCGGCCGCGGTGATCCGGTCCGCATCGGCCTCCGGATCGAGGGGCAGCGTTGATGTCCGGCACGCGATCTGTCGGCCGTCGCGCCGCACGAGCGCATCGACAGTGTCTTCGGCCATTTTGCGGTACGTCGTGAGCTTCCCACCGATGATGGAAACCATCGCGTTCCGGTGTTCGATGACTTCATGGCTGCGGGAGAGGTCTGCCGGTCGCGCGTCCCCGCGACGGACGAGCGATCGTAGCCCCGCGTAGGCACCCACAATCGCGTCTGGACCCACGGGCACATGTAGGTACCGGTTCAGGTGGTCGAGCAGGTATCTGGCCTCTGCAGCCGTTGTCGTCGGCGAGTGCAGGGCGGCATCGTGGGACTCATCGGTCGTCCCCAGAATCCAACGATCTCGCCACGGGACGAGAAACGCCAGTCGACCGTCGTCGGTCTCAGGGATCACCAACGCCGAGATCGCCTGAAGTGGAAGCTCCAGGATGAGGTGAACCCCCTTGCTGTGTTGGATGCGGAACGGTACGTCTCCGCCCAGGCGGGCGACGGCTTCCGCCCAGATCCCCGCCGCGTTGACCACATGCCGAGCGCGGATGTGGACCTCGCCGCCACCCAGGCGGTCGCGAACGGTCACGGCCGCCGGGGGTCCCGGGTCGATTGCGATGACCTCAGCGTAGTTCAGGAGCAGCGTCCCGGCCTTTCGCGCGGCCCACAGGACGGCATAGGTCAGGCGGACGTCGTCGGTCTGCGCGTCGTGGTACCGGTACGCGGCCGACAGCCCGTCGGTCCGAATGCCGGGAATCTCCGCGAGGAGCACTTCGGGGGCTACTCTGGTATGCCGGAGATCTGCTGAGGCCAGCAGGTCATACAGCCACAGCCCCGTCCGGATGATGGGTCCTGTCAGTGAAAGAAGCGGGGAGGGAATCTTCACGCCGAGAGGCCGCCGCATCCCGGAATAGAGCGGCACGAGAAACGGCAGTGGGGTGACTAGGTGCGGCGCGAGCCGGCGGAGCCGGTCTCGCTCGATCGCTGCTTCCCGGACCAGCCCGAACTGCCACTGAGGAAGATATCGAAGCCCGCCGTGGACGAGTTTTGTCGAGCGGCTGCTGGTCCCACTCCCGAAGTCGGAGCGTTCAACGAGACCAACAGCATACCCTCGCGTGGTTGCATCGAGGGCGACCCCGGCGCCGGTGATACCGCCACCAATCACCAGGACATCCACGCCGTGCTCAAGGGCAGAGAAGACTTGCGCACGTTGAGCGAGCGGGTTGGACACGAGCCGTTCGTTCGACGGCCCCGAGTCGATTCCTTAGATAAAGATCGGGCGACCCGGCGGGGCACCAGGTCGCCCACTTCGGCGAGGCAGGCGGCACGGCAGGCCGCCACAGGGCTTTTCCCCACCTTCTTCGCTCCTTAAACCTCCTGGCGGCAATCTCGTGGAGATTTCGCTGCGAGGATTCGGGGTTGCCGGGTGGCGAATACCGAGACGGATTCCCACGGCGATGGACGGCAGAGACGAACTCATCAACACGCTGGCGAGCCTCACCCTCTTTGCGGACCTCTCACGGCCCCAGCTTGAGGCAGTCGCGCATACCTTTGAGGACGAGTACTTTGCAGAAGGCCAGCGCATCCTCCGGCAGGGCTTCAGCGGCTCAAATCTGTACATTGTCCTTTCCGGAGAGGCGGCCGTCTACGTGAACGGTACCCAGCGCGCCACGCTGGCTCGCGGCGATTTCTTCGGCGAGATCTCCGTGCTGCTGGGCGAACCGCCGGCCGCAGATGTCGTCGCCGTACACCCCCTCCGCTGTCTGGTGCTGCCCGCGGTAGACGTCGAGGCGTTCCTGCAGACCTATCCGCGGGTCACGTATCGCATGCTGCAGGCTGAAGCCAGACGCGTCCGAACCGCGAACCTGTGGCGTTGAAGCGCAGGGCGACCCGAACCAGGCCGCGATCGCGGCCGTCTCCGCCCGGAAATTATCCCATCGTTGTCGTCGGTAGCGGACCCGGCGGTCTGCAGATGAGCTATTTCCTGAATCGTTGGCGTCTCCCGCACGCCGTGATCTCCGCAGATCCTGGACCCGGAGGGATGTTTCGGACGTTCCCGCTGTTTGAGCGGTTAAACAGCTGGTCCAAGCCGTACCCGCCGGTGGAGCCGACTTCGCGGCACTACGCCTGGTTCGACTGGAACAGTCTCCTCGCCGACGATCCGGCGCATCTGGCCCTGGTGCCAGAATTCATGGAAGGTGGGTCCTACTTCCCAATGCGCGCTGAGATGGAACGGGGATTGGTGGCCTACGCCAAGCGGGCGGGCATTCACGTGCGATACGGATGCCGGTGGGAGTCGACCCGCCGGATGGACGGCGCGGTCGTGCTCGGCACCTCCGACGGTGAGTACACGTGCCGCGTCGTCATCTTTACGATCGGCATGGCGGAACCATGGAAGCCGGACATTTCGGGGATTGAACAGGTGCCGCACTACGCTGAGGCCCGACCGTCTCCCCGGTATGCCCGGAAGCGCGTCTTGATCTTGGGGAAGCGAACCTCGGCGTTCGAGATGGCCGATGCGCTCCTGGCGTGGGCTTCGCAGATCATTCTCGTTTCGCCGCGGCCGCCGCTGCTGGCGATCCACAGTCACTCCACGGCCGGCGTGCGGGCCCGCTACCTCCTACCGTACGAAGACCACGTGCTGGGCGGGGGAGTGTTCATGCTCGATGCGGCCACCCAGCGGATTGAGCGAACGGCCAGGGGCTATCGCGTCTCAGCGGTTGGGACGACCCGGCCCGGAAACTACGTGTTCGCCGTCGATGCAGTCGTGGCGGCGACAGGGTGGACGACGCCGCTCGGTGACCTTCGCGCGCTCGGGCTCGCGACGTTCCACCAGGACCGGATTCCCGCCCTGACCCCGTATTGGGAAAGTACCTCGGTGCCGGGGATCTTCTTCGCAGGGGCTGCCACCCAGGGTGCGGTCGGACTGAAGAAGCACGGGGTGCCGAGCAACTCCGGCGGGGTCGGAGGGTTCCGCCACAACGCGCGTGTCCTGGCAGCGTATCTCGCCCGCACTCGATTCGGGATGACGATGCCCCGGCCTGCGATCAAGCCGGCGGATGTCGTACCGTACCTGCTGTCAGAAGTGAGTTCGGCCTCGGAGCTATGGAACCAGCGGTCGTACCTCGCGCGGGTCATCAGTGTGACCAAGGAGGACGGGATCAGAGACGAAGGGATCCAGCCACTGGCGTATTTCGTCGACACCTCGGGACATGACGCTGTGGCCGCGGTGCTCGAAACTGATGGACAGGGCGACCACCATCCAGCGGTCTATGTCCGGCGCGATGGCCGCGTGAGCGAGCACGTCCTCGCAGGCGATCCACTGCTGAACTTCCAGTCGCCCGATCACCGAGTGCAACTATCTGCGCTGCTGAAGGACAGCTTGAATCTCTACTAACTGCGTCTGTCGCGTCTATTGCGTCCATTGAGTCTATTGCGTCTCTAGCTATTGAACGCAGGTAACGCAAAAGACGCAACGGACGCAATAGACGCAATGGACGCAATGGACGTGGGGTTAGTGCTGATGTTGCTCGGAAAGCGCCCGTAGGCGCCGCGCGACTTCCCGCAGGACGCTCAGCGTCAGTTTCGGGGTCTTCTCAAGCAGCCGTGTGAAGTCCCACGAGGCGAGCGCGAGGCACGCCGTGGGTTCCTCCGCGATGACGTGGGCCATGCGGGGCTGCTGGTCGAGCAGGGACAGCTCGCCGAAGAACTCGCCCGGGCCGAGCTGCGCCAGCACCTTGCCATTGTGCACAACCCGAGCCGTGCCGTTCACGATGAGATAGAAACCTGTGCCGACCTGCCCCTGGCGCACGATGTAGCGACCGGCCTGGAACTCGATCTCGGACGCGAGGTCGGCGATGCTCGCCAGCGCTCGGGGGCTCAGCTCAGAAAACAGCGATACGTTCTTTAATCGAGCGACTTTCTGCGCCCTCGTCATCGGCATGACTGCACACCCCGGCTTCGACTGCGCCGGAGGGTTCTCCCCACCAGAGGTCAACTCCTGCGCTGTGCAGTCTCGGCGCGGCAGGAGTCTTGCGCCCTGCGGGCGGAATGACATTGGCTGACCGCTGACTATGGCCAAGATCGCTACTGCGGAAAGCTACAAAGTCATCCGTCGCGGCGGGATCACGAGTGACCGGTGGCTGGGCACGTTCATGCTCGCTCCCGCCATCCTGTACATCGTGCTGCTCGTTGCCGGTCCGCTCCTGTTTGCGATCTATCTCAGTGTGAGCAACGCGACGACCGGCGAATACACGCTGGAGTATGTCGGCCTCGCAAACTTTGTCCGCGCGCTCCAGAGCTCGATTTTTCGCACCGCGCTGGCCAACACATTCATCTTTACGATCGTCTCGCAGATCATAGTCATCATCTTTGGCAACATGCTGGCACTCGCCCTGCAAGAGAGGTTCCGCGGGCGGTCGATCGTGCGCTTCTTGATCCTCCTGCCCTGGGCGACGCCGGTTTCGCTGGCGGCGATCGGCTGGAAGTGGATGTACGATTCCCTCTACAGCGTCGTGAACTGGATGCTGAAGGCCGTCCACATCTTGGGGCCGACTGACTTTCCCCAGTGGTTGGGGTTCCCCAGTCTGGCCATCCCCGCAGTCATTTCGGTGCATGTGTGGCGGACGTTCCCCTTCTCGGCAGTGGTGATTCTGGCGGGTTTGACCTCAATCCCACAGGAGACGCTTGACGCGGCGTCGGTGGACGGCGCGGGATTCTTCCACCGGCTGTTCTACATCTTGCTACCGATGCTGCTGCCCATCATCACGGTGGCGGTCCTCTTCGGGACGGTATTTACCTTCACCGATATGGGGGCCGTCTACATCCTTACCGCTGGCGGACCGTTCAACAGCACCCATGTGCTCTCGAGCTGGGCGTTCCAGGTGGGGATCGTCGCCGGCGACCTGGCGCAAGGTGCCGCCGTTGCCGTCTTCATGCTCCCTGTGCTGTTGGTGGCCGCCATCACCATGCTGCGGATCGCGAGCCGGGAAACCGGAGTCTAGATGCCAGTGGCGCTGCGGTCGCGCTCCTCGCGGAAGATTATCGGGCGCATCGCTCTGTACCTGGCGGTCGCATGGTTCACCTTCTACGCGGCGTTTCCATTCGTCTGGATGCTCATCACCGCCTTTAAGCGCAACAGCGATCTGTACAACGTCAAGAACAACCCCTTTCTGTTCAACCAGCCGCCCACGCTGGAACACATGCGGCTGCTCTTTGAGGGGACCCCGTTTCTGCGGTGGCTCTGGAACACCGGGTTCGTCGGATTGATGGTGGTGATCATCACACTGGTGGCTGCGGTCCCGGCGGGATATAGTCTGGCCCGTCTCGCGCGCGCATGGGGCCGGCGGCTGGGGATCGCCATTTTCCTGACCTACCTGGTGCCGCCGACGCTGCTGTTCATCCCGCTGTCGCGGGTGGTCGCCGAGTTGAGGCTGCAGGACAACCTGTGGGCGCTGGTGTTGGTCTACCCGACGTTCACCATCCCCTTCTGCACCTGGCTGATGATGGGGTTCTTCAAATCGATCCCCGGGGAACTGGAAGAGGCGGCGATGGTTGATGGGTGCACCCGGTTGGCGGCGCTGCGCCATATTGTGCTGCCGATATCCGTGGCCGGCATCCTCACCGTAACCATCTTCGCCTTTGCTCTTTCGATGCAGGAGTTCACGTACGCGCTCACGTTCATCTCGCCATCATCGCAGAAAACCGTCAGCATCGGGGTGCCCACCGACCTGATCCGGGGCGACGTCTTCTACTGGGGCTCGCTGATGGGCGGTGCGCTGGTATCCGCCGTCCCGGCGGCGATCCTGTACAGCCTGTTCCTTGACCGCTTTATCGCAGGATTAACAGCCGGCGCGTTAAAATAGAAGGTATCCCTTACGAGAAGATCCGGGAGGTGGATGAGGCTGTGGGCGAGCACGAAGAAGCGAAGTGGATTCGCACGGCCGATAACCGCTGGAGGCGAGTCACCAGACGCGAGTTTCTCAAGATAGCTGCCGCCGGCGCGGTGGCAGGGAGCCTGTGGCCGTACATCAATGTCCCCTCCGTATGGGCCCAGCGGCGCCGACTGACCATCCTCCACTGGGCCCATTTCGTCCCAGGCTACGACGACTGGTTCGACAAGGTCTACACGTCGCAGTGGGGACGGGCCAACGACGTGGAGGTCGTGGTTGACCACATTCCTTTCGGTCAGGTGCCAGCGCGCGCCGCCGCCGAGGTGGCCGCCCGCAGCGGGCACGACCTCTACCAGCATATCTCACCCGCGGCCACCCTCGAGCCTGAGACCGAAGACATGGGTGACATCATCGAGCGGAAGAGTACCTACAACCCCAAGACCAAGAAGTGGTTCGCATTTTCCAACTCCTGGGTCCCCGACCCCAGCCATTACCGCAAGGACCTTTTCGCTGAGGCGGGGTTCGAGCCGGATTCCTGGTTCAGCGTCCTGGAGGCTGGCCGGAAGCTGAAGGCGAAGGGCGTTCCGGTGGGGATCGGTCTGGGGAACGACATCGACGCCAACTACGTCCTGCGTGACATCATCTGGAGCTTTGGGGGGACTACGCAGAACCAGAGCAATGAGGTCACGATCAACAGCAAGAATACGGTCGAGGCGGTCAAGTATGTGCGTGCGCTGTTCAAGGAGGCGATGACGCCCGAGGTCCTGGCGTGGGATGCCAGCTCCAACAACCGCGCCATGCTGGCGGGGGCCGTCTCATTCGTCTTCAACGCCATCTCGATCGCCCGCACCTCAGAGAAGGCCAACGATCATCTCACACGGCACATCCAGATCTGGGTCCCGCCGCGCGGACCGCAGATGCTGGGGGGCAAGCGCCTCGGCGCGCAGCACGTTATCCTGGCCTACATGATCTGGAAGTTCACCCCTAACGACCGCAAGGCGTTGGCCAAGAAGTTCCTGGTGGACTTCATCAACAACTGGGGCCCCGCGTTCACGCACGCCGAGCTCTACGAGTTTCCATCGTTCCCGGGAACCGTCCCGGACATCACCCAGCAGGTGCTCAACGATCCCGTGGCTGCCAGATTGGGCCAGCCGAACAAGTACAGGCCGCTGGCCAGCACGTTAAAGTGGAGCACCAACGTCGGCCACCCCGGATTCGCAAACGCGGCCGAGGCGGAGATCTTCGACACCTTCATCATCCCGCAGATGTTCGCGGTTGCGGCCACGGACCGAATGAGTCCGGAAGAGGCGGTCCAATGGGCCGAGCGCCAGATGCGGCCGGTCTACGCGAAATGGAAGGGACGCGGGCTCATGTAGGCCTTTGTTCGAACGGAGAGAGGGGCGTCCACCGGGCGCCCCTTTTCTTTTGCAGACGTGTATGATACGGAGGGTATGCAGCCCGTCATCGAGGTCTCGCACCTCACAAAGACCTTTAACCGCACCCTGGCCGTGGACGACATCTCAGGAGCGAGGGCTGCTGCTGAAGGCCCAGGAGTAAGTCAAGATGGGCAAACCCGATCCCCACAGGGGCAATCCGCCGGCTGACCGTGCGGGCGCCGCAGCGTTTGGCGCCTATGTGAGGTTCCTGCGGGAAAACGTCGATGGCCCGGGCCGCGGGAAGAGCCTGCGCCGGCTGGCACGTGACACGGGAATCGCGCCGAGCGTGCTGTCGCGCGGGGAGCGAGGGCTGCAGGACCTGCGGCGCCCTGAATACTTCGAGAGGATCGCCCCGCATCTCGGCGTGCGGTCTGCGGTGATGAAGCGCGTCGCGGCGACGCTGACCCGCGAGGACCTGGCGGCCGTGACGTCGGCACGTGAGGGGAGCACCGGCCGGGTCTTGTGGACCCGGCTGTCCCGCGAGGTGGAACGCCTACGCGGCGCCTCGCCGCAAACGCTCGAGGCGGTACTTGCGTACATCGAGTTTCTCACCGCGCGACGGCGCGGAACATCAGACCACCAGTGACATAAAGCGAGGTCATCGCGCATGGCACAGGTCGAAGCCACAGCCGTCATCCGCGCGCCGCTTGATCAGGTCTACGCGCTCGCCAAGGACGTGGAAAGCTTTCCGGAGTTCATGCCGGATCTGGAATCGGTGCGGATTCTGGAGCGGCGCAATGGTGACACGGTCAGCGAGTGGGTCGGCATCGTCCAAGGCCGGAAGATCCGGTGGGTGGAAGAAGACGAGTGGGATGACGCCGCCCATGTGGGCCGGTTCCACCAGCGTGAAGGCGACTTCACCGTGTACCAGGGCACCTGGAGTTTTGAGGCCGTGCCCGGTGGAACGAAGATGACGCTGGTCGTGGAGTTCGAGATCAGCATTCCGCTGGCCGGGGCGCTGCTCAGCAATCTCCTCAAGGTCCTGATGCGGAAGAACATCGAGAGCATGCTGCAGGCGCTGAAGGAACGGCTGGAAGGTGGCGCCCGTCCGACCGCGGAAGGAATTTCAGGGTAAAATACATTGAATAGCGTTCAGTGTATCTAAGACACACAGCCTCAGGGAGGTGAACAGATGGACCCGCTCTTCACCTGGCTTCGCGCCTACCTGCTGAGCCGCACGCGCGGCGAGCGCGGACAGGCGGAAGTGATCGTACTTCTCATCATCATTTTCCTCCTCTGGTTGATCGTGCAGGGCCGCAGGGTCGTCGTCCAGTAACCGAGTGAGCCGAGCATGGGCCTTCGGGAGCACTGCTCCCGAAGGCCTTTCTATGCCCGGGCGCGAATTCGTCGGCAAAATTCGGCCTTCCCCAGGGCTTCCGGTCGGGCAGGCGAGGGTCTTGCTTGTTGCCTAAGTAGGGTACGAGAAGCAGGGGAGGCATCTCAGGACACTATGTCAGAATACACACCATGAAGACTCAGCACTACATCCCCATCGCCAAGCCCCTCATCACCGAAAACGAGAAGCGCCGCGTGATGGATGTCCTGGACTCCGGCCAGCTCGTGGCCGGAGCGAAGGTTGAGGAGTTCGAGCAGGCGTTTGCGGGCTACATCGGCGCGAAAGCGGCCGTGGCCACATCCTCAGGGACGACGGCGCTTCAGGTGGCACTCGAGGCACTCGGCATCGGTCGCGGCGATGTCGTGGTCACGACTCCGTTCACCTTTGTCGCGACCAGCAACGCCATCCTCCACGCCGGCGCGCGGCCGGTCTTCGTGGATGTTGACCCGCGCACGTACAACCTCGACGCGCAGGCGGTGGAGGACGCCGTGAAGCGGGAACGGGCGCGCGCGATCCTCTGCGTGCACCTCTACGGGCTCCCGGCCGATCTGGAGCAACTCGCGGAGGTGGCCAGGAAATTCCACGTGCTCCTCATTGAAGATTGCGCGCAGGCCCACGGCGCGCAGTACGACGGCCGGAAGGTCGGCACCTTCGGCGACGCGGCCATCTTCAGCTTCTATCCCTCCAAGAACATCACCACCGGCGAGGGCGGCATGATCGTCGCCTCGGATGAGGCGGTCGAGCGGCGCGCCCGTCTTCTGGTCAATGTCGGACAGAACGGCACCGGCGACTATGTCTACGAGGTCATCGGCTACAACTACCGCATGACCGATCTCGCTGCGGCGCTGGGCCTCGGGCAACTGGAGCGCCTGGACGAGTACAACGCGCAGCGCCGGGTGCACGCCGCGCGCCTGACACTGGGACTCGGCCGGCTGCCGTGGCTCATGACCCCGGTCGAGCCACCCCGCTGCCTTCACGTCTACAACCAGTACACGGTCCGTGTACCCGAGCACCGGGATCGCTTCGTCCGTCACCTCAACAGCAACGGCGTCGGCAGCCGAGTCTACTATCCGCACCTGGTACCGCACTCGCCGGCGTACCGGCAGCTGGGATTCGGCGGGACGTACCCGATTGCGGAGACACTGGCGAAGGAGGTCGTCTCGCTGCCGGTTCACCCGGCGCTCCATGAGGACGACCTGACTCGAATCACAGACACGGTGGTCCAATTCCTCCGCGACCGGGGCTGACCGAGGGGATGGCTGTGGGCCGCAAGACGAACGTGGGGGTCGTCGGGCTCGGACAGTGGGGAAAGCATCACGCCCGCATCTATGCCGGTCTGCCGGACGTCAACCTGGTCGGTGTCGTCGACCTGGCGTATCACGAAGCGCGCAGCTTCGCCCACCGCTACAAAACGGAGTCGTTCAACGACCACCGTAAGTTGATCGGTCGAGTGGACGCCGTCAGCGTGGTCGTGCCGACGGCGTTACACTTCGAGGTTGCCCGCGACTTCCTCGACGCCGGCGTCCACGTCCTGGTCGAAAAGCCCATGACCACCACCACCGAGGAGGCGGCCGATCTCGTCCGCCTCGCCGACCAACGGGAACTGATGCTCCTCGTCGGTCACGTCGAGCGGTTCAAGCCAGCCGTGCGCCGCCTGGTCGAGCTCGCGAAAGAGCCCGTCTTCATCCAGACCCGCCGCATGCGTCCGTACGATGCTTCGCGGGTCATGGATGTCGGCGTCGTGCTCGACCTCATGATCCATGACATCGACATCGTCCTGTCCATCACGGGCGGGCGGGTGGTCGAGATCGAAGGCATGGGCGTGCGCATCCACAATGCCCACGAGGACCTCGCCGTGGCCAAGATCAAGATGGCATCGGGCTGCGTCGCCTGGCTCATGGCCAGCCGCGTGTCGGCCGAAAAGGTCGCCGAGATCGAAGTCACGACGGCCGACCGCAGCATCCGCCTCGACTACCACCGGCAGCAGATCACCATCCATCCCTTCGGCGGGGAGACCGAGCGGATGCTCATCCGCGGCGACGAGCCGCTCCGTGCGGAGCTGCGGCACTTCATGAACTGCGTGCAGGGGCTCGAGCGGCCGCTCGTCACCGGCGAGGCCGGCCTGCGCGCCCTCGAGATCACCCTCGATCTTACCGAGCGGATGGCGGTGGTCGCGCCGCCGGTCCGCGTCTAGGGTCGCACGACCACACAGGTCGAGACCTTCGCAACCCCTTCGATCTTCTGAATCGCCGCCGCGACAGATGGGATGTACTTGGTGTGGTCCATCTCAACCAGGGCGATGATGTCGAACTCACCCATCGTCACGTGAGCGTCGATCACACCGGCGAACGCCCCCAAATTTCTCAATGGGTTCTGATGAGTCCTGTGCGCCGCGGCTGTGTAGACTGTTCGACTGTGCACGCCACGCAGACTTGTGTATTATGAGGGTTGAAGTACCGAAGGCTCGCAGCCTTCTGGGGCAGGGTGAGCCCTGACAGACGTTTGTCGTTCGTCGCTAGTCGATCGTCGATAGAACGACACCAGGTAGGATCGACCATCGACAAACGACCATCGACGATCGTCAGTTAGGGTAATTCCCGATCGGCGGTGACAGCCCGTGAGGTCCTGACTGCGGGTCGTAGGTAGTAGGTCGTAGGTCGTGGGAATGGCTAAGCAGTATCCACGACCAATGACCCACGACCTACGACCGGTGGTTAGGGTCGTGGCCCGGTGGAATTCCGGGGTCGACGGTACAGTCCGTATGAGGTGACGGCTGCGGGGATCAGGCGCCTGAGTCGCCCCTAAGACGCCCGAGTTCGGGCGTCTTTGATTTTACGCGCAACTCAACAAGAAGAACGGGGAGGCATCCATGAGCACGAGACAATTGACACTGACGGCACTGCTGATCGCGCTGACCACGGTGGCGACGTTGGTGATCCGCATCCCGGTCCCAGCGACGCAGGGATACATCAACCTGGGCGATTCCATGGTGTACATCTCGGCACTGCTGTTTGGCCCGCTGGCCGGCCTGCTGGCCGGGGGTATCGGCTCCGCGCTGGCCGACCTCATCGGTGGGTACGGGCAGTTCGCCCCGTACACGCTTGTCATCAAGGGACTGGAAGGGCTGATCGTCGGGCTGATCGCCTGGCAGGCTGCCCGGGCCCCTGCGCCAACGGCCGCCGGTGTGGCGCGCGCAATCGGTGCCATCGCCGCCGGTGGGACTGTGATGGTACTGGGGTACTTCCTGGCGGAGGCCTACATCATGCGGATCGGTGTGGCGGCGGCGGGCGCGGAGGTGCCGGGAAACATCTTTCAGGTCGTGGGCGGGCTCATCGTGGCGCTTCCCACGGCGCTGTTGCTGCGTAACCTCGCGCCGTCTTCGCGATAGGACCCGTGCGTCCCGGCAAGGTCTCACCGGAACTCCTGACGCGGCTGGTCTACACCCACCTCGGCGCGCGACGCACTGAGGTCCTCGTGCGCTCACGCGTCGGCGAAGACTGTGCAGTCATCGACTTCGGCGAGTGGGTCGCGGTCATCACATGCGATCCCATCACCGGCGCGACAAACCGCCTGGGCTGGTACGCCGTGCACATCGCCTGCAACGATCTGGCCACGACGGGAGCGGAACCCGTGGCGCTCTTGCTCACGCTGCTGCTCTCAGAAGGCACGACGGAAAGCGAGCTCGAGGAGATCATGCGCGACGCTGATACGGCCGCGGCCGGTCTCGGCGTGGAGATCGTCGGAGGCCACACTGAGGTGACGGCCGGAATTGACCGTTCCATGGCGACAGTGACCGCCCTTGGAAAAGCGCCGAAGAGTCGAGTACTCAGCGCCCGGGGGGCCAGGCCGGGTGATGCGCTGCTGCTGACAAAGGGCGCCGGCATTGAGGGGACGGCCATCCTGGCCACGGATCTCGCTGACCGGCTGCAAGGGCGAGTCGATAATGCCACGCTCGCCAGAGCCCGCGCGTTCATCGACAGGATCAGCGTGGTTCCTGAGGGTCGGATCGCGGCGCGATCAGGTGCCAGTGCGATGCATGATGTTACTGAGGGCGGAGTCTTGACCGGGGCCTGGGAGCTGGCGGAGGCAGCCGGGATCGGCGTGGTGTTGTGGGCCGATGAGGTGCCGGTACAGCCCGAAACTCAAGCGATCTGCCGTGTCCTCGAGGTTGATCCGCTGGCACTCATCAGCAGCGGGGCAATGCTCATTACCGCACCGGATGCGAAACGCGTCACTCCGCCTCTTCATGACGCAGGGATAGCTGTGCGGCAGATCGGTGTGACGACTGCAAGGGAACGTGTCGTGGTGCGCGGCGGCTCACGGGCTCCCCTGGTGCCGCCGGAGCGCGATGAACTGTGGCGCCTCCTTGAGGTGAAAAGCTGAAAGGCAGGTGCTAGAATAGTTCTGACAGTTGAATAGTGTAGCAACTGGGGAGCTCGGGATAGCCGGGCTGAGAATGCACCCCTTGGTGCAGACCCGTTGGACCCGAACCAGGTAATACTGGCGTGGGGAGCAGTAGAGAGCAATGACCGCCAGCCTGGGCTGGCGGTTTCAATTTTGGGAGGGACAATCGATGAACAGACAGAGTCTGCAGCGGCTCGTTGAGCTGGGTATCGCCATCGCCCTGGTAGTGGTGCTGAGCAACGTCAGGATCTACAAGCTGCCGCAGGGTGGATCGGTCACGGCAGGCAGCATGGTCCCGATCTTCTATGTTGCCCTGCGGTGGGGCGCGAAGTGGGGCATCATCGCCGGCATCCTCGCAGGCGTGGTGAACTATGTCTTTGAGCCGTTCTTCGTGCACCCCGTACAGGTTTTGCTGGACTACCCGGTTGCCTTTGGGGCGCTGGGGCTCGCCGGACTCTTCGCCCGCCAGCCGGTGGTCGGGATCATAGTCGGCGGTGCCGGACGCTGGCTGGCCCACTTCGTTTCGGGCGTCGTCTACTTTGCGACGTATGCTCCCAAAGGGACATCCCCGGCAGTGTACTCCGCCGTCTACAACGGGAGCTACATGCTGCCGGAGGTTGTCATTAGCGTGATTCTCACGCTCGTCGTCCTGCGGGCGATGCAGCGGATCCGGCCGATGCAGCAGGCGTGACCGGCGGATGAGCTGCCGCGCGCCGCGATCCGGCCGCCTCGCGGTTGTGATCGCCAACGGGCATGCACCCTCGATCCAGGATGCAGCAGCCCGGTTGCGCCGCGCAGACTTGCTGATCTGCGCAAACGGGGGGCTCCGCATCGCGCGCCGCGTCGGAGTGCCGCCGCAAATCGTGATCGGGGATTTCGACTCCGCTCCGGCTGGGCTGCTGCGGTGGGCTCAGGCGCATGACGCGCGCCTGATCCGCCACCCCGCGCGCAAGGACAAAAGCGACACCGAGCTCGCACTCGATGCGGCCATCGAGGGCGGCGCCAGTGAAGTGGAGTTCCTGGGCGTGCTGGGAGGGAACGTCGACCATTCGCTGGCGAACGTCGCGCTGCTTGTTCAGGCGGAAGCCAAGGGTATCCGCGCGAGAATTGTTGACGGGGAGCAGCAACTCTTTCTTGCGCGCAGGAAGACCGCAGTGCCGGGGCGGCGAGGCGACATCGTCTCCCTGATACCGATGACTCCTACCGTGACCGGCATCACCTTGACGGGCTTCCGATATCCCCTGAAGAACGCGACGGCCCGCCAAGGCTCGACGCGCACGATCAGCAATGTCATCGACCGCTCACCGGCGACCATCCGGTTCAAGCGCGGCCGCCTCCTCGTAGTCGTCACTCACCACTAGGCCCTTCGACTCGCTCCGCTCGCTCAGGGCACTCGACTCGATGGGCCGAAGGCCACGAGCGAGCTGGCTCGACAGGGCTCGCCACCTCCTCTTGCTGAGCGCTATTGCCACCGTGAGCCGGTCGAACGGCTGCGGCAGCAGGCGAGTCGAGTGGGCAAAGGTATAATCAGTGGTGGTTATTATGACCGACTACTGGGTTCGCACAATGACTGAAGATGGGACCGTCAGGGCCCTCGCTGCCATCACCACAACAGCCGTGGAGAAGGCACGCCGGCGCCACGGCACGGCGCCGACGGCGACGGCGGCACTGGGCCGCACGCTGACCGCGGCGGGGCTCATTGGCGCGATGCTGAAATCAGGGCAGACCGTTACCGTCCGGATCCTCGGCGATGGACCGCTCGGTGGCGTCCTGGCCACCGGCGATGCCGCGGGGTCGGTCCGCGGATACGTGGCGAATCCGGGAGTGCATCTGCCGCTCACGCCGAGCAGGAAACTCGATGTCGGCGGCGCGGTAGGGCGGGGGACCCTCCACGTCACCATGGACCTCGGCATGCGCTATCCGTATCACGGCAGCGTCCCGCTCGTTTCAGGAGAAATCGGTGAGGACCTGGCCGCGTACTTTGTGCGGTCACAGCAAATTCCCTCGCTGGTGGCGCTCGGCGTGCTGGTGTCGCCCGACGAACGTGTCATCGCCTCCGGCGGGCTGATCGTCCAGTTGATGCCGGGCGCCGATAACCACACGGCAGCATACCTCGAAGAACGGGCCAAGGTGCTGCCCACGATTACGTCAATGGTATCGGCCGGCCGCAGTCCCGAGGAAATCCTCGATACCGCGCTTGGCGAGGTCCGCACGCGCGTCGTCGCCAGGCAGGTCGTGCGGTTTGCCTGCCGGTGCTCTAGGAGAAGGGTGGAGGGCGTGCTGGTCAGCCTGGGCGAGCGGGAGCTACGCGAGATCGTGCAAGAACAGGGGCAGGTCGAAGTCCGCTGCAACTTCTGCGGACGACGCTACTTGCTTGATGAAGCGGATGTCCATGCGCTAATCGAGAGGTGGGGCAAGCGGGAACCGGGAACGGGGAACGGTGAACGGTGAACGGTAAATACCATTACGGTTCCCGGTTCCCGTCAGTTAGTGTTAGACAGCTCTTTTCACGCGTCCGGATCGCAGACAGGTCGTGCACACCGCGAGGCGGCGTGGCGATCTTCCAACGAGGACGCGAACCCTCTGTAAATTCGGAAGAAACCGCCGTCGGGTTTTGACCGCCGAGTGACTGACCGAGTGCCCGGTCGCCGGTCGCTTGCCGCAGATTGCACACTGTCTTGCCATCACTACCCCCAGTATTGCCGAACCTTTGGGATTGTAACACAACCTCCGTTCGCAAGGAAAGGGTAGTGGTGCGGCGAACACAGTCGCGAATGAGTTCGACGCGCACCCGCACCGCGGCTCCGGCGCCCCGCCGGACGCGCGGCTCCAATCTCTCGGCCCCAGCCCAGTTCATCAAAGGTGTCGGTCCCGCCCGGGCGCAGCAGCTGGCGCGCCTCGGTCTCCACACGGTCGGGGATCTCCTCTACCACCGGCCGCACCGCTACGAGGACCGCAGCCATCTTGCCAGCATCAACGCACTGATCCCCGGGGAGAAGGCGACGACACTGGGCACGGTCGTCGCCGTGAGCGAGCGGAGGCACGGTGTGTATCAATTCCACGCCGCCCTGAGCGATACGACCGGCGTGCTACAGGCCACCTGGTTCGGGCAGCGCTATCTCCGGAAGATGATCCGACGCGGCATGCGCCTGATCGTCCACGGGAAGGTCGAGCGGGTCGGCGGACTGCGGATGACGGTGGAGGAGTTTGAGGTTCTCACCGGGGACGAAGAGGACCGGCTACACACCGGCCGGATCGTCCCGATCCATCCCGCGACCGAAGGGCTCAGCCCGCGCGTCCTGCGCACGGTGATCGCCGCGGCCCTGACGTCTGTGGCGAGCGACGTTCCTGAGATCTTGCCCGATGGCATTCGCCGGCGGCATGCATTGATGGACCGCGCTGCCGCGTTTCACGCGTTACACTTTCCCCCCACCTGGGGTGAGGAAGAGCGCGCCCGCCGGCGGCTTGCGTTCGACGAACTGCTGATCCTGCAAATGGGTCTGCTCCTTCGGAAGCGGGTATTCGAAGCGATCGACAAAGGTTTCCGTTATGCGCCAACGACCACACTGCTGACCCGGTTTGAGGGGACTCTGCCGTATGCCCTCACGGCCGCGCAGCAGCGCGTCATCCAGGAGATTGCCGATGACCTGCAGCGGGGTCGACCGATGCACCGGCTGCTGCAGGGCGATGTCGGTTCCGGCAAAACGGTGGTGGCCGCAGCCGCCATGGCGCTGTGCGTCGGGGGAGGCTACCAGGGCGCACTCATGGCGCCGACCGAGATCCTGGCTGAACAGCACTACCTGACGCTCAGACCCCTGATGGAGCCGCTCGGCATCCGGCTGGCACTCGTGACCGGCGGCGGCAGGCAGCGCGACCGGGAGGCGATACGCGACGATCTGCGGACCGGAACGACGAACGTGGCGATCGGGACGCACGCGCTCATCGAAGAGGGCGTGATGTTTCACCGGCTGGGACTGGTCGTGGTCGATGAGCAGCACAAGTTCGGCGTCGCACAGCGCGCCACCCTGCGGCAAAAAGGATTTCATCCCGACGTCCTGGTGATGACCGCAACGCCGATTCCCCGGACGCTGTCGATGACGCTGTACGGCGATCTCGACGTGTCGATTCTCGATGAGATGCCCCCGGGGCGCGGTGTCATTAAGACATACGTCCGGGGACCTGAGAAACGTCCGGAGGTGTATGTCTGGGTCAACGAGAAGGTGCGCGGGGGACACCAGGCATACATCGTCTGCCCGTTGATCGAGGATTCCGAGAAGCTGCAGGCTGAGGCGGCGGTGACCCTGGCCGGCAGGCTGCAGCGTGAAGTGTTCGGGGAGATCCCCGTCGGGCTGATCCACGGAAGACTGCGTCCTGACAAGAAGGATGCGACCATGGAGCGATTCCGGCTGGGTGAGATCAAGGTGCTCGTGGCCACGCCGGTGATTGAGGTCGGGATCGACGTCCCCCAGGCGACGATCATGGTCATCGAAGATGCCGACCGGTTCGGGCTCGCGCAGCTGCACCAGCTGCGGGGCCGGATCGGCCGGGGATCAGAGACGTCCTACTGTGTGTTGCTTGCCGACGCGACCACCGACGCGGGTCGGTCGCGCCTTCAGACGATCGAAAAGACACGGGATGGATTCGTCATCGCGCAGCGTGACCTGGAACTGCGCGGACCGGGCGAGTTCTTCGGCACCCGGCAGCACGGCCTGCCCGATCTCAAGGTCGCGGACCTCATTGCCGACGCGCGTCTGCTCGAACAGGCGCGCGCAGAAGCACAGCACCTCCTCGGCGACGATCCCGAGCTGCGCCGGTCCGAACTTTCCGGGCTGCGTGAGGAGGTCACACGCGCGTTCGGGCGCCAGACAGAAGCGGTGTCCGCGGGGTGATACGAAACCTGCGCGGGGAGACCGGGCGCAAGAAAGGCCGGAGACGTACGCGCAACCGCGTACGGCCGACCCAGCATGTCGTGCGGGACGCGCTGTTTAACAGCCTCGCGGCACGTGTGGAGGAATCGCGGGTATTGGATCTCTTCGCAGGTACGGGCAGCCTGGGACTCGAGGCTTTGCGCCTGGGCGCGCGGTTTGCCGTGTTTGTCGAACAGGACCGTGAGCTCGCTGCCGAGATTCGCACGTCCCTCGCAGCCGAAGGGTTTGGCGAGCGCGCGGAGGTGTGGCGCAGGGATGCGCTGACCGCCGTCCGCGAACTGGGAAGCACCGGCCGCCAGTTCGACATCGTGGTGGCCGATCCACCCTATGGTAAAGACTGGATTCCACGCGTGTTGCGCGCCGTCGTGACGTCGGAGATCCTGGCGCCTTCCGGCGTCCTCATCGTTGAAGGCCACTGGCGCGACCGGCCGGGGCCGGAGCCGGGGCTCACGAGTTACCGCGAGGCGCGGTACGGAGAGACAACGCTCTGGTTCTATAAACATCCGGAGGCGCAGTCTAGATGACAGTGGCCGTCTATCCCGGCAGCTTCGATCCGGTGCACCTCGGGCACCTGGACGTGATCGAGCGAGCGGCGCGGGTCTTTGACGCCGTCATCGTGGCGGTGGCCAGGGACTCCGAAAAAGAGCCGCTCTTCTCCGTTGCCGAGCGCATCGAGCTGCTGCGTGGGGCGACGGCGCATCTCAAGAACCTGACGATCGCCGAATATACTGGGCTAACCGTCGCGTTCGCGCGCGAACGCCGGGCATCAGTGCTCGTGAAGGGGCTCCGCGCCGTCGTCGACTTCGAATACGAACTCAAGCAGGCATCGATGAACCAGCGGCTCGCACCGGAGCTCGATACGATTTTCTTCATGACGGCGCCGGCCTATTATTTTCTGAGTTCGACGCTGATCCGCGAGGTCGCCCGCCTTGGTGGTTCGGTTTCAGGCCTGGTGCCCGAGAAGGTCGAACAGGGTCTCCGTGAGAAGTTCCCTCGAACCCGTTAGCGCGTGTTGAAAGGTATCATCGGCTCTGCCTATAATAAAAGGTCATCGCCGCGCACCGGATGACGGGACGCGGCGCCTCCATGTTCAGGGGTGATGGAAGTGCGAATCGAGGTCGCGGCGCTTGAGGTTGGACAGGTGGTGCGCGCCGCCTTTGCGGAGACGATTGAGAGTCAGGCCGGGGAGGTCGTGTTCGACCGTCCGGTCACGGGCGACGTCGAAATCGCGCGGGACCGGAGGACCGTGCGCCTGCTCGGTCATCTCGAAACCACGACGCCGTTGACTTGCGGACGCTGCTTGACGGTCTTCCAGCAGCCGCTGCGGGCAGACTTAGATGAGGAGTTTCTCGTCGACCCTGTGCCCGTGCACGCCACGGGGACGGGGCAGCACCAGTTAGGAACCCAGGACTTCATGCTGCACCTCGGACCCGACCTCATCCTCGACGTCAACGAGGTTGCCCGCCAGCATTTCCTGCTGTCGCTGCCGATGGTGCCGCTGTGCCGGCCGGACTGCCGGGGCTTGTGCCCGCAGTGCGGCGCAAACTGGAACGAGACAACGTGCAGCCACCAGGTGCCAGCGGTCGATCCGCGTCTGGCGCCGCTGCTGAAATGGACGGATCGATTCCCGGAAAAGTAGTGGGAGGGTAGAGCATGGGAATCCAAAAACACCGACGCTCGAGAAAGAGTGGAGCAAACCGGCGCGCGCACTGGAAGGCTCGGCTTGTCGCGCTGGTCGAGTGCCCGAAGTGCCACGCGCAGATGCGTTCGCACCGGGTGTGCGCGAACTGCGGCTACTACGCCGGACGAGAGGTAATCAAGATCGAAGAAGAGGAACCCAAGAGACGTTGAAGGTTGAAGGTCCAAGGTTGAAGGTGAAAGCATTGTGCCTTCAACATTCAACCTTCAACCCATCGGAGCGCTAACCATCCAATGAAGATCGCAGTAGACGCGATGGGGGGCGACCACGCGCCGGCCGTCGTGGTCGCAGGCGCGGTCACCGCCTCGCGCGAGCTCGGCACACAGATCGTGCTGGTCGGCCCGGAAGCCAGGGTTCGGGCAGAGCTCGTCCGGCACCGGGCCGATGGCCCCGGGATCGAGATTGCGGACGCTCCTGAGGTCATCGAGATGCACGAGTCGCCAGCGATGGCGCTGCGCCGCAAGCGGCGGGCGTCGATCTCGGTCGCGGTGGAACTGATCCGGGACGGTCGTGCCGATGCTGTGGTGAGCGCTGGGCATACGGGCGCCGCGATGGGTGCGGCACTGCTGGGACTCGGGCGGATCTCCGGCGTAGACCGTCCGGCCATCGCCGCGGTCCTGCCGACGCTCGCCACGACCCCTGTCATTCTCCTGGACGTCGGTGCCAATGTCGACTGCAGGCCGCATCACCTGCAGCAATTCGCGTTGATGGGATCCGTCTACGCGAACCGCGTACTCGGGATCGCCGCACCGCGCATCGGCGTGCTCAGCAACGGGTCCGAGGAGGGGAAGGGCAACGACCTGACCAACGCCACCAGCCAGTTGCTTCGCGCGTCGCCCGGACTGCAGTTTGTCGGCAATGTCGAAGCGCGAGATATCTTCAGTGCAGTTGCTGATGTCGTCGTCTGCGATGGCTTCGTGGGGAACGTCGCGCTGAAAATCGGCGAAGGCCTGTCCCTTGCGATCCGAAGCATTGTCAAAGGTGAGCTCATCGGGTGGCGAGGCCGGCTGCTCAAACTCTACGTGGCGCCGCTCGTGGGAAAGGTCAGGCGCTTGTACCGCCGTATCGACTACCGGGAATATGGCGGGGCGCCGCTTTTGGGCATCAACGGCGTGTGTATCATCGCCCACGGCAGCAGCAACGCGCGGGCGATCCGCAATGCGATTCGCGCGGCCACAGAGGCCGTGGCGCATGACTTCGTCCAGGAGATCCGAACACAACTGGCGGCGCTGGATGCAGCAGGGACCACTTCGGGAGGGGAGCGGTGAGAGGTTCAACGATCAGCGGCCTGGGCCGGTACGTGCCCAAGCGGATCATGACCAACGCCGAACTCGAGAAGTTCGTCGACACGACCGACGAGTGGATCGTGAGTCGCACGGGGATCCGCGAGCGGCGCATCGCCGAGCCGGATGAAGCCAGTTCCGACCTCGCCTATGAAGCGTCGAAAGAAGCCCTCGAAGACGCCGGGATCCGGCCGGACCAGATCGATCTCATCATCGTCGGCACCGCGACGCCGGACATGCTCTTCCCGGCGACGGCCTGCATCCTTCAGGACCGGCTCGGCGCCAGACGGGCCGGCGCCTTCGATGTGTCGGCGGCGTGCAGCAGCTGGGCGTACGGCGCCGCGGTCGCGCACGGCTACGTCGCGAGCGGTCAGGCCGACACTGTGCTCGTCGTCGGTGCGGAAACGCTGTCCAAGATCACCAACTGGAAGGACCGCGGCACGTCAGTGCTGTTCGGCGATTCCGCGGGCGCCGTCGTCATGACGGCCTCCGAACCGGGGACGGGATTTCTCTCGTTTCACCTCGGATCCGACGGATCAGGTGGGTCGCTCATCGCGCTGCCGGCCGGAGGGTCGCGGCTGCCGGCCAGCTACGAGACGGTGGAACGCCAACAGCACTACCTCACGATGAACGGCCGCGAGGTGTTCAAGTTTGCCGTGCGCTGCATCCCCAGGGCGATCGAGGAGGCGGTGAAGCGCGCCGGGCTTGCGATCGAGGACGTCGACTTGTTCATCCCGCATCAAGCGAACATCCGCATCATCGACGCGGCCGCCGAACGGCTCGGCCAGCCGAAAGAAAAGTTTTTCGTGAACGTGGAGCTCTATGGCAACACCTCCTCCGCGTCGGTGCCGGTCGCGCTGTATGAAGCGGTCCGTGCCGGACGCATCAAGAAAGGGGATGTCGCGGTCATGGTCGCTTTCGGCGGTGGGCTCACCTGGGCATCGTGCGCGATCCGCTGGACCATGAAGACACAGACCAGCCGGCAATAGGATGACGATTGCCTTCGTGTTCCCTGGGCAGGGGGCCCAGTATGTCGGCATGGGCAAAGAACTTGCGGGCGCCTACCCCGAAGCCCGCGCAGCGTTCACCACCGCGTCGACGGTTCTGGGATTCGACCTGACCCGGCTTGCATGGGAAGGCCCCGACGACCAGCTCAAACACACCGAGAACACACAGCCGGCGATCTTGACGGCCAGCCTCGCCTCGCTTGAAGTGATCCGCGCGCGCATCCCGGCACCGGCGATCACTGCGGGGCTGAGTCTGGGGGAGTACACCTCGCTCGTGTGCGCCGGTGCGCTGGAGTTCCCCGATGCGGTGCGGGTCGTCCGCCGGCGCGGGGAGTACATGGCAGACGCCGCCTCGGGAATCGAGACGGCGATGGCGGCTCTGATGGGAATCGACGGTCCGACGGTCGAACGGATCTGTGCCGAGGCGAGAGCCCACGGCGTCGTCGAGCCCGCCAACTTCAACAGCCCCGGGCAGATCGTCATCGGGGGCGAAGCGGAGGCGGTCGATCACGCGATCGAATTGGCGAAGGCCGCCGGCGCGAAGCGCGCCGTCAAACTCGCCGTGAGCGCGCCGTTTCACACGAGCCTGATGCGGTCCGTCGCCGACCGGTTCGCTGCCGTCCTGGAACAGGTCACCATCCGGCGCGCACGGATCCCGGTAGTGAGCAACGTGACGGCCCAGCCGGTGCGGCAGGGCGATGAGATCCGAAAGCTCCTGATCGCTCAGGTGGCCAGTCCGGTCAGGTGGGAACAGTCGGTCCAGACCATGGCTGGACGGGGGGTCACAACCTTTGTCGAGCTCGGACCCGGAACCACACTCTCCGGCCTGATCCGGAAGACCGTCTCAGGCGTTCAGGTACTCCACGTCGAAGATAAAGAGTCCTTGGCCGAAACACTCAAGGCACTCGAGAAGAAAGCGCAGCCAGCGCGCTAAGATGGTCGAGGTTTTCTGATGAGCAAACTCGACGGGAAAGTCGCCATCGTGACCGGCGCTTCGGGCGGCCTCGGCCGCGCGATCGCGCTGGCGCTGGCTGGGGAGGGCGCGGCGATCGCCGTGCACTACAGGAAGAACCGCGATGCCGCCGGCGAGGTCGTCCGAGCGATCGAGCAGCAGGGGGGCAGCGCGCGCAGCGTGCAGGCGAACGTCGGCGCAGCCGCGGAGGCGCAGCGGCTCATCCAGGAGACGATCGAAGCTCTCGGCGGCGTGCATATCCTGGTGAATAATGCCGGGATCACCCGTGATACCCTCGTGCTGCGGATGAAGGAGGAGGACTGGCTTGAGGTCCTCAATACCAACCTGACCGGCGCGTTCTTCTGCACGAAGGCCGTGCTCCGCGAGTTTCTCAGACAGCGCAGTGGCCGGATCATCAACATCACCTCGGTCGCGGGGCAGATCGGCACGGCGGGCCAGGCCAACTACGCCGCGGCCAAAGCGGGTCTGATCGGCATGACGAAGGCGATCGCGCGTGAGGTCGCCTCCCGCGGCATTACGGTGAACGCCGTCGCACCCGGCTTCATTGACGCGGGAATCACACGGCAGTTGCCGCCCGATGTGGCCCGGAGCTACATTGAGCAGGTGCCGTTGGGAAGGGCGGGGAAATCTGACGAGGTAGCCGCGGCGGTCGTTTTTCTGGCGTCTGAGGACGCCGCATACATCACCGGGCAGGTGTTGAACGTCGACGGCGGCCTGGTGATGGGTTAGTCCGCAGGGGGATGGGTACAATCAGACGGGGGTGGAACGCCCGATGGCTGCGGTATTTGATCGCGTGAAAGGCATTGTCGTGGATCAACTGGGGGTGGCTGTTGCGGAAGTGACCCCCGAGGCTTCGTTCGTCGAAGATCTCGGCGCCGACTCGCTCGACGTCGTGGAGCTCGTGATGGCGCTCGAGGAGGAGTTTGGGATCGAGATTCCCGACGAGCAGGCAGAAAAGATCGTCACGGTCGGCGAGGCTGTGAAGTACATTGAAGCGCACATGAGCGAGACCGCAGCGGAATAGACCCCACTCAGCCCACGTCATGCAGGGTATGGAGCTCAAGCGCGTCGCGATCACTGGCCTCGGCCTTGTCAGTCCCATCGGCATCGGGAAGGACCGGTTCTGGGACGGGTTGATGGCTGGACGCAGCGGGGTGGACCGGATCACCCGGTTCGATGCCGCCGCGTTCGATTCGAAGATTGCGGCCGAAGTGCGCGACTTCGACCCGGCCGACTACATGGACAAGAAGGAGATCCGCCGCAACGATCGCTTCGTGCATTTTGCCTTCGGCGCAGGCCGGATGGCGCTGGAGGACGCCGGGTTCGCTATTACCCCGCAGAACGCGACGCAGGTCGGGGTGCTGATCGGCTCCGGCATCGGAGGGGCGACGACCTGGGAAGAGCAGCACCGCACGCTGATCGAACGTGGCCCCGACCGCGTCAGCCCGTTCTTCATCCCGATGATCATCATCAATATGGCGTCGGGCATCATCTCGATTTTGCTCGGCGCCAAGGGACCGAACAGTTCGGTCGTCACCGCCTGCGCGACCGGCGGCAACGCCATCGGCGATGCGGGCCGGATCATTCAGCGCGGTGAGGCACTCGCCATGCTCGCGGGCGGGTCCGAAGCGGCGATCACCCCCTTGAGCATCGCCGGGTTTTGCTCGATGAAGGCGATGTCCACACGGAACGACGAGCCGAAGAAAGCCTCACGACCCTTCGACGCCAAACGAGACGGCTTCGTCATGGGGGAGGGCGCGGGCATCGTCCTGCTGGAGGAGCTTGAACACGCGAAACGCCGCGAAGCGCACATCTACGCCGAGCTCGTCGGGTACGGCATGTCCGGGGACGCGTACCATATCACGCAGCCCGATCCTGAAGCCGACGGCGCGAGCCGCAGCATGCGCAATGCTCTGCATGACGCGAAGATGAAACCGAGCGAGATCGAGTACATCAACGCGCATGGGACCAGCACGCCGTACAATGATCGGACCGAGACGCTGGCCATCAAGCGGGTGTTTGGGGAGCACGCACACACCGTGGCGGTGAGCTCCACGAAGTCGATGACCGGTCACCTCTTGGGGGCGGCCGGGGGCGTGGAGCTGATTGCCTGCGTGCTGGCCATCGAAGAAGGCGCGATCCCGCCGACGATCAACTACGAGTTTCCGGATCCGGACTGCGACCTGGACTACGTCCCGAACACCGTGCGGAAAGCCCCGGTGCGGGCGGCGATGTCCAACGCATTTGGGTTCGGCGGGCACAACGCGACCCTCATCGCGCGCAGGTACGATGGCCACTGAACGCGACGTCCCACTGCCTCACGAACCACCGCAGATTGAACCGGATCGCCAGCCGCTGCTCGAGGAACTGGAGCGCAAACTCGATCTCCGTTTCCGGAATCGCTACCTGTTGAATCTGGCGCTCCAGCACGGCTCGTTCGGCCACGAGGGCCGCGGCGGCCGGCGCGAGTCGTATGAGCGGCTCGAGCTGCTGGGCGACGCCGTGCTCAACCTCGTCGTCTGCGACCACCTCTACCACCGATACCCTGAGGCTCCCGAAGGCGAGCTGGCAAAACTGCGCGCGCGGATCGTGAGCGAACCGTGGCTGGCCAAGATTGGGCAGACCCTCGACCTGGGCCGATACATCAGGCTGGGCAAGGGCGAGGAGAAGGCCGGAGGCCGTGCCAGGCCCGCGCTGCTCGCCGATGTGCTCGAGGCCGTGCTGGGCGCGGTGTACGTCGACGCCGGGTTTGGCGTGTCGCACGCCATCACGACGCAGTGGCTCCAGGAGACCTTTGAAGACCTCGAGACGCCGAGCGACGACTACAAGAGCGCGTTGCAGGAGTTGCTGCAGGAGCGAGAGCGACGCCTCCCGCGGTACCGGATCAGGCACGAGGAAGGACCTGACCATGCCAAGGTGTTTGTCGCGACCGTCGAGGCCGGCGGCCGGGTGCTCGGCGAAGGACGAGGGCTCAGCAAGAAGCAGGCTGAGCAGGCCGCGGCGCAGGCGGCCTTGGAGTACCTGCGCCGGCGACCTCAGAGGGCCCCCCAGCCGGAGCGGCCAGGGGCCCCTCGACCAGGTCCGGAGCAAGGGACACGGCCCGGGGCGGGACCCAGGGGGCGCCGTGCCCCGTGAAACAGATCTGGGCGCCCTGGCGCCTCCAGTACGTTGCGGCGCCAAAGGCAGAGGGCTGCATCTTCTGTGCGGCGGCAGCCGGCGGCGATGACCGGGCGTCGCTGATCGTCTACCGCGGCACCCTCGCGTTTGCCATCCTGAACCTGTTCCCGTATAACTCAGGGCACCTCATGGTGGTGCCGTACCAGCACCGCGCACGGTTGAGCGAGCTCAATGATGCCGAGGCGCTCGATCTCGTGCGCCTCGTCGACCTGTCGATCCGGGCGCAGGAAATGGCGTTCCACCCCGAAGGAACTAACGTCGGCATGAACCTCGGGCGGGCAGCCGGAGCCGGCATCGAGGACCATCTCCACGTCCACGTCGTGCCGCGCTGGGTCGGTGACACGAACTTCATGCCGGTGCTCACAGACACCAAGGTGATCCCCGAGCACCTCGAGGCCACCTACCAGCGGCTGCGCGACGCCTTCGCTGCGTTGACCCAGGCTGAGCCCGCCCGCCGGACGAAGCACGGCGGTGCGTAGTTGCAGGTGGCGACCCTCCAGTGTTGCCGCGGAGCGGCCGGTGGGTTCTGTTTGGAGAAACATTAAATGAAAAGTGTGTCACAATTGATGGCAAAGCCGGTCGTCACGGCCCGGCCGAATGAGACCGTGTCTGCCGTCGTGGAGCGCTTCCGCGCCCATGAGGTCGGCGGGATGCCGGTCATCAATGACAGCCAGGTCGTGGGGATCGTGACGCTCCGCGACCTGCTCGGCCAGCCTTCGTACCGCCCGGTCCGCGAAGTCATGAGCCGTCAGATCGTGACCGTGCCTCCGACCGAGTCGATCACCTCCGCGTTCGCTCTGATGGACGAATACCGGCTCGATCAGCTCCCGGTGGTGGATCAGGGCGTCCTGGTGGGCCTCGTCACACGTGCAGGTTTGATGCACGAACTTGGCAAGCTGACCGATCCGCTGACGGAACTGCCATGGGCCGGCGCGCTGCGCCAGCAGGCCGCGAACCTCCTGCGCACCGGCCGCGAAGTGAGTATCATTTTCATCGACTTGGATGGGTTCGGCAGCGTCAACAAACAGTACGGCCACGTGATCGGCGACCGGGTGATCCGGGCGATCGCGGATACGCTGCTGGCCCTGACGGATCCACAGACCGACTTCGTCTGCCGCTACGGCGGTGATGAGTTCACGATCATCACCACCCGCTCGGCCGCGGACTGCGAGCAGCTGGCCGTGCGCCTGCGCGAGGAGATCGCGGCCCTCACCGTGCCGGGCATCCCCAAGGGGATCGTCAGCGCCTCGGTCGGGATCGCCGGCGGGACCCGCACCACCGCGCGCGAGGCGATCCACCATGAGGCGACGGTCGACGATCTGATTACCATGGCCAGCCGGGCCTCCACCGTGGCGAAAGCCACCGACCGGCGCGTGGTGCACGGCCATGCGCTCGAGACGGAACGCTCCGCCCAAAACAACGAGCGCCGCCTGGCCATCCGGCGTATCCACCTGGAGATCGCCGACGGCAAAGGCACCGCGACGGTCGAACTGGGGCGGGACGATCAGCGATGGCTGGGTGAAGCGCGCGGGCCAGCGCTCGGGAGCGGGGGCCTGCGCCTCCTCGTGGAAGCGGCGGTCGCCGCGATGCGCCAGCTGTTGCCCAAAGGATGGGAGCTGGCCGTCGAGCAGGTGACGAGGACTCCGCGGGTCGGTGGCGACGTGGTACACGTATTGCTGGTTCTGGGCTCACCGACCGGCGAGGAGCAGCTGCTGCTGGGTTCTACGCTCACCAGCGAAGACGTGCAGGAGACGATCGTCAAAGCCACGCTCAAGGCGATGAACCGGACGCTGGCCCGGATGCTGCCTACGCCCGTCTAAACGCGCGCTGCCCGCCCCCAGTCAGTCAGATAGATCAACATGAAGGTGGTCTCAATGCGTCCAGCCCAAGGTTTGAGTGATCTCCGCGTGCTTGCGCTGATCCTCGTCGCGGCGATCGCGGCCTGGGCCGTGCCCCTCGCTCCGCTCGCGGCCGCTCCGTCGCAAACGCTGCCGCAGGCGTCCGCCGCGGCGGCGATCCAGCACGTCCAGGTCCTCAGCCAGCAGATTGGTCCCCGGCCGACGGGAAGTGCGGCCGATGCGCGCGCCGCCGACTACATCGCTGAGCAGTTCCGGCGATTCGGGTATGCGGTCGAGCGGCAGACCTTCCCGATCCTGTTTTTTGACGAACTCTCGCCTCCGACGGTCACGGTGACCGCCCCCCAGGCCGCCACGCTGCGCGCGCTCGCGCTCATCTTCTCAGCCCCGACGCCTGCGGAGGGTCTGGACGCCGAACTGGTCGATGCAGGCCTCGGCAGGGAGGAGGATCGCCAGGGGAGACGGCTGGAGGGGAAGATTGCGCTCGTGCAGCGCGGCGAGGTCCGTTTTAGCATCAAGGTGGCCAACGCCGCGGCCGCGGGCGCGCAGGCGGTTATCGTCTCCAACAACCAGCCAGGGCCGCCCCAGGCCGGGACGCTCGTCGAGCCATCGCGGATCCCCGCGGTCATGGTCTCGCAGGATGATGGACAGCGCCTGCAGCAGCTGCTGCGGGCGGGCCCGGTGCGGGTGCGTGTGCACGTCAACACGATCATAGAACGCCGCACCTCACAGAACGTTATCGGCATCAAGCGCGGCACCCGCAGTCCCAACGAGATCGTGGTCGTTGGCGGGCACGCGGACTCGGTGAAGCAGAGCCCCGGCGCGAACGACAACGCGTCGGGGATTGCCGCCGTCCTCGAGGCCGCCCGGATCCTCGCGGCAGTTCCGACCGCGCGGACGATTCACTTCATTGGGTTCGGGGCGGAGGAGATCGGGCTCATCGGCTCGCGCTTCTACGTGCAGAATCGGATGGGTACCGTCATCGGGATGGTGAACATGGATATGGTCGGACGCGGCCCCAGCTTGATGGTCGGGAATGCCGGAAATGATACGTCGATCGTCGAGCTGATTGAGCGCGTCGCGACGCGCCTTGAGATCCGGGTGAGCCGGTTCAGGCTTCGGGAGGCCGCCAGCGACCACTCCTCCTTCGAGCAGGCGGGGATTCCGGCGGTCTTCCTCCATACCGGCGACGACGAGGCCCTCCACACGCCGGGCGATGTCTTCGACCGTGTCAGCCCGCAGCTGGTCGCACAGGCCGCATCGCTGGCCGCGGGGACCGCACTGGAACTGGCGAACCGCTAGGACTGCGACCCGCGGGGCCCTCTCCGCTGAATCTGCACGCGGCCGATCCGCCGGCCCACGACCGCTTCTACCGTGAATTCAAGGTCACCCACCGAAAACTTGGTCCCCGGCTCGGGAATGGACCCGAGGTGGTGAAAGATGAAGCCTCCGAGCGTGTTCGCCTCTGCATCGAGCAGCCGGACGTCGAAGAGGTCGGCAAGCGTGGCCAGGTCAATCGTTGCGTCCACCACGATCCGGTCCGGCTGCTGGAGGTGAACGAGAGGCTTGCTCGGCCGCGACTCACCGGGGATTTCGCCGACGATCTCCTCCAGCAGGTCTTCGATCGTGACAATGCCGGCCATGCTCCCGTACTCCTCGATGACAACAGCGAGCTGCGACCCGCCGCGGCGCATCTCCTCGAGGAGATCGACCACGAGCTTGGTCTCGGGAACAAAGATCACATTGCGCATCATCGCAGAGAGCGGGTCGGAGCCGCGCCCGCCCGCGAGCGCCAGGAGCAGGTCTATGGCATGTATCGTCCCGACGATGTTCTCGCGATGCTCGCCGTAGACCGGCAGGCGCGTGAACCTCTGCTGTCGGATGATCTCGATCGCGTCTGTGACGGTGGCGGTCTGCGAGACGGAGATCACATTCATCCGGTGCACCATGACCTCGCCCACCGTCCGGTCGGTGAGGCGGAAGACGCGGCGGACGAGCGACTCCTCCTCGTGCTCGACCGTGCCGGCCCGGCGGCTCTCGCCGACCAGCATGACGAGCTCCTCGCGTCCGAATGCCACATGCCGGCCACCGGGGGCGCGCAGGCCGAAAATCCTCAGCGTCCGGTTGGCGATCGTGTTGAGCGCCCAGATGAACGGCCGGAAGACGCGGTAGAAGACGTCGGTCGGCGGGACGACGACGAGGGCGGTGGCCTCTGCGTTCCACAGCGCCAGGCTCTTGGGCGCGAGCTCGCCGAGGACGATGTGCAACACCGTGATGAAGGTGAACGCGAGCGTGGCGGAGATGCTGTGCAGCGTGACCTCGCGCAACGTGCCGGGAAGGCTGAGCAGCAGCGGCTCGATCACCGTGGCCACGGCTGGTTTGCCAATCCAGCCCAGCCCGAGGCTCGCCATCGTGATCCCCAGCTGCGTCGCGGCCACGTACGGATCCGGATTCTGCACCGCCCGCTGGACAACGCGCGCGAACGGACGACCCTGCCGGACCAGTTGAGCAACCCGAGTGTGTCGTGCCCTCACGATTGCAAACTCCGCCGCCACGAACAGTCCGTTGGCGGCGACCAGCGCCAACACCGCCAGCAGGCGTAAGCCTACCGCGGTCGCCGACAATTCCATCGCATCGCCTCCCCGCACTGCATTTCCGCGCACCACGTGCCAGTCCTCCGGTGCACCAAGTCGAATGTCCTGAGCGAGGCGAGTCGAAGAGCTTCGCTTGACGGTCTTCTCCGCGCGAGGATACAATTTACAAAGCGGACTCGCGCAGCACACCATGACCAGTCCCACGACGCAGGCCCCAGACGATCCCAAGCGGCTCGCGGAATTTGAAGTACAGATCGCCGCGGGCGACCGCATCGAAGCCGGGGAGTGGATGCCCCAACAGTACCGCTTTGAGTGCCTGCGTCTCATCCAGATGCACGCCAACTCCGAACTGATGGGCGCGCTCCCCGAACGCGAATGGATCCCGCGCGCGCCGACCCTCTCCCGCAAGATGGCTCTGGTCGCCAAAGTGCAGGATGAGGTCGGCCACGCGCAGCTGCTGTACCGCGTCGCCGAGGATCTGGGGAAGCCGCGCCAGCAGATGATTGAAGAGCTGCTCGCCGGCAAGAGCAAGTTTCACAACGTCTTCCACTATCCGGCGGAGACCTGGGCCGACGTCGCGGTCATCCAGGTGTTCGTAGACGGCGCCGCCATGCAGACGCAGGGGTCGCTGCGGTCCTGCAGCTACGCGCCCTACGCCCGGGTCCTCAAGCGCATCTGCTACGAAGAAGACTTTCACATTCGCCTCGGCATCGACATCCACAAAACCCTGGCCGAGGGGACCCCGCGGCAGCGCGAGATGCTGCAGGATGCCATCGATCGCTGGTGGCAGCCGATCATGCACTTCTTCGGGCCTCGCGACCAGGCCTCACCCCACCTGGAGACGATGATGCGCTGGCGCATCAAGGTGAAGACGAACGACGAGCTGCGCCAGCAGTTCCTCAAGCAGTTCGTCCCGCTGATCACTGACTACCACCTGCGCCTGCCCGACCCTCACCTGCGGTGGGACGAGGCTGAGCAGCGCTACGAGTTCAGCGAGCCTGACTGGGACGAGTTCAAGCGAGTGATCCGGGGCGAGGGGCCCAAATCGAAGGCCCGGCTCGAATTGCGCAACGACTACTGGCGGCGGAACCAGTGGGTGCGCGAGGCCATGAACGCATGGGGGTTGGCGGCATGAGCGTTGTCCGAGGTCTCGATCCGATCGCGATTTACGAGTACCTCCTGAAGGCGCGGGCCAAACTGTTCGACTGGGTCCGGCCGATCTCTCTGGAGCAGTACACCAAAGAGTTTCCGTTTGGCCTCAAGACACTGCGCAAGACCATGGTCGAGATTGCGATGGGAGAGTATGCCTACACCAGGCGGCTGAGAGGTGAACAGGTGCCCCCGCCGGAGGACCGGCCCTTGCAGCGATTCTACGAGACGGATTTCGCCTCGCTCGAACGCGCCTGGCAGGAGCAGGTTGAAGAGACCCGGCGGGCGCTGAGCGAGATTACTGACTGGTCCGCTCCGGTAGAGTACGTGGCCCGTCCGGCGAACCAGCCGGCGGTGCGGATCAGCACAACCGCTGGTGGCATCGCCACGCAGCTCGCGCTGCACGAGGTGCACCACCGCGCCCAGGCGATGGCGATGCTGCGGCAGCTCGGCATCGCCGCCCAGAATCTCGACTACTCGCTCATTATGTTTAAGCGGGAACAACTGGCGGAGTAGACATTCTCCGGTAGGTGGTAGGGACACGATGCCCGCGCTCTGGAAGCTCCTGGGCAAGCACGAGACTGAAGCCGCCCACATCTTTGCGGTGTTCCGGCAGGATACGAAGAACGATCCGCATGTCCACGTCGGCGACGTCCACGCCACCGATGCGGAGATGGCGCTGGTGTTCGCCAAAGAGCAGTTTGCCCGCCGTGATCCCTGCGTGAATCTCTGGGTGGTGCCGTACACGGCGATCGGCGCGACCACATACGATGACGCCGATATGTTTGAATCCGCCACCGACAAGAGCTACCGGTTCGGCGGCTCGTACCGCGAGCAGCAGCGCATCATGAAGCCCCGTCGCCGCGAATCCCGCTAGTCGGATGAGCTCGATCTCTGACATCGCCCCGCCCGCACTCCGCAACGCGCTGGCCGGCTACCTTCTATCCATTGCGGACGATGAACTCATCCTGGGGCACCGCCACTCGGAATGGACGGGGTTCGCCCCGGACATCGAATCTGACGTCGCCCTGTCATCCATCGCCCAGGAAGAGATCGGTCACGCCCGTCTCTTCTACGAGCGCGTCGGCGAGCTGGCGGGTGGCGACCCGGACACACTGGCGTTCAGCAGGCCGAGCGGAGAGTTTCGAAACGCGGTGCTGACTGAGCGGGCAAACGGCGATTGGGGCTACAGCCTCGTGCGCCTGTACCTCTACGATCGGGCGGACGCAGCCCGGCTGGACGCGCTGGCGGCCGGTGCCGTGTCACCGGTGTCAGACCTGGCGAAGACGCTGCGCCGCGAGGAAAAGTACCACCAGAAGTACGGCGGGGAGTGGCTGCGCCGGCTCGCCACCGCGACAACCGACAGCCGGACCCGGATCCAGGAAGCCCTCAACTCGGCGTGGCCCGACGCGTTGGGGATCTTCGAGCCTATGGAAGGTATCGACACGTTGGTCGACGCTCGCTTCCTCGCAGCGGCGCTCGACGCGCAGACGAACCAGTGGAGGGCATCTGTGGTTCCTATGCTGGAAGAACTCGGGCTGACGATCCCCGACGCCGGCGAAGACGGGGTAGGGGGGAGATCCGGCCGGCATACTGACGACCTTCGTGTACTATTAGATGAGATGACCTCCGTGCGGAGGATGGAGACGGGGGCCAAATGGTAACAGAGGGGAACCGGGAACGGGGAACCGGGAACGGTCACTGACACATGCAGACGACACTGAGTCTGGAAAGGCGAATTTGGGAGGCGCTCGACAGGGTCGAGGATCCTGAGCTGCCGATTTCGGTCACAGACCTGGGATTAATCCAGGATGTGACCGTCGAGGGGCGCTCTGTGCGCGTACGGATGATCCCCACCTACAGCGCCTGTCCTGCGATCGAGGTCATGCGGGGGGACATCCGGCAGAGATTGCTCGAGATCCAGGATGTCGACGAGGTGAAAGTGGACCTGTCGTTCGAGGAGCCCTGGACGATGGACCGGATGACCGACCGCGGACGCCAGCGGTTGATTCAGCACGGGCTCAGCCTCCCGTCAAAGCTGCGGCTCGAAGCGGTTGAGTGTCCGTTCTGCGGCTCATCGAATACGGTGCTCGAAAACCCGTTCGGCCCGACTCTGTGCCGAGCGATCCACTACTGCAACAACTGCAGAAACCCGATTGAACGGTTCAAGTCACCACCGGCAGACTGACAGAGTGCTTGCATGAAGATGCGCGAGCAAGCCACCGATAGGCACGGTCGGCCGCTGTTACCGGGCATGAAGGTGCGCGTGGTGGGAACGGACGGGCAGCCTGAGGGGACGATCGTGCGCCTGGTCGGGGACTACGACGTGGTCACGGTATTGATCGACCAGAAGGGGAAGGCGGAACGGATGTATCAGAGCTCCGAGGTGGAAGCACTCTCCTGAGGTCGCGCTGAACATGGAGCCCACCGAAAGACCTGTCGGATCGGATGCAGTCCCCAGAGAAGCCACAAATCGCATTCCGAGGTGTCCGGAGTGCAGCAAGTGGATGGCGCCGGTTCCCTATGGCTGGTGGATGTGTCCGGATCATCCGTGGCGGATGGCGCCCGACAGGAACCACCCGGATTTCGACCTGCTCATCGGACAGGGATCGAAGTAGTTTTCTCACAGCCAGAGACCGCTACGCGTGGCAGGGCAGGGATGGTTCAGCAGAGTCGGCCGCGTCTTGAGACCAGTTAGTTTACATAACAGCCATTATCGGAAGTCAAGGGGGCGGACACCCAGGACGCCGTAGGGTCATTCTTTTTCACCTATTACCGCACTCACCGCCTCGGCCTCGGTGAGCGGTTGCAGAGGTCTGGGGAAGGTCGCCCTTAGCAGTACTGGCGTGATCACGGTGGTTACGAGAACCATGATGACCATAACGGCGAAGCCGCGTTCGTTCAGCAAACCACTCTGAACGCCGATGGCTGCGATAATCAACCCTACCTCGCCTCGGCTGACCATCCCGACACCAATCCGGAGAGCTTCGCGAGGAGCGAAGCCGCCGGCGAGCGCTCCTCCACCGCTCCCGAGCACCTTCCCGAACACTGCCACCAAAATTATCACAGCAGCGAAGGGAATGTCCTGCGGATTGAGGAGGCGGGCATTAGTCTGCAGACCAATGCTGATGAAGAAAACCGGCACGAGAAGCGCGTAGACAAACGCCTTTAGGCGATTCTCGACCTGCTCACGATATCCCACTACAGCCACAAGTACGCCCGCGATGTACGCTCCGGTAATCGTGGCGACCCGGCCGAACGCTTCCGCCATCCAGGAAAGGACGAGGACCGCCACCGCCACCAGCGCCAGCAGCCCCTCGCTGACCGGCCACCGCCCGGCTTGAGGTAGCAGGCGACGCATCAACCTCATCCCGACCCAAATCGAGATGACAAAAAATGCAGCCATGCGTACGAGCGTGAGCCCAACGGCCGACCCTCCTCCGGCTGCGTCACTCATGGCGATAAACACCGATAGGACGACGATGGCAATAACATCGTCGATCACCGCGGCCGCCAGCAGCGCGGTCCCCTCCTTGGATTCCAGTCGGCCGAGTTCGATGAGCGTCTGCACCGTGATGCTCACACTCGTTGCCGTCAGCACGATGCCGAAGAACATCGCCTGCTCGAACGGATAGTCGAAGAGCAACGCCGCCAGCAGGCCAAGCAGGAGTGGAGCAAAAACCCCCGAGATGCCAGCGAGCGTCGCGACCTTTCCCACCTTCCGCACCTGCTCCAGATTCGTCTCGAGCCCAGCAATGAACATCAGGAAGATCACGCCGACATTCGCCAGATGCGCCACGACGGAGCCCAGCTCGGCCTCCCGAAACACGGGCGAATTGAGGATGTCAAACAAAGACGGGCCCAGGAGCACTCCGGCCAGGATCTCCCCAAGCACCGCAGGCTGCCCGAACCGCAAACTTACCCACCCGGCAGCCTTCGCGGCCGCGATGATTAGAGCAAGCAGAAGAAGGAACGAAAGGAGATGGGTGTGCTCAACGTGCACAACGCGCCTCAAGTTTCATCGGTTTCGTGTGAACCTTTCCGGCGCGAGAGGAGGTACCCTTCAAAAGCAGATCACTTGGTCTGATGCATAGTGAGGGTCGTTTCCCGGATGGTGACGCAAAGGATAACGTGCGATTCTATCCGCTCAGTTACTACCGTCAGGGCGGCTGCCACCTCCGCCAACCATCCCCGATTGGACCACATTTAGCGCTTCCGCAAGCACTCGTAGTCCCTCGTGAGTGGAGAGCTTCTGCATGGCACTCCGCTCAAGTCGACGGATGCGCATGCGCGTGAAACCGAGTTCCGTCGCGACCTCCTCTACGGTACGCGGTTCTTGGCGATCGAGCCCCAACCGAAGGCAGATTACGACGTTCTCGTCCAGCGTCAGCAACTGTGCGGCTCTACGGCTGTTTCGGCTCATCGTCCAGCTCAAGTGGTGACGTGCGCAGCCAGGCCAAAGCTGAGCCCACAGACCCGAAGAGCGGAACCTGCCGGTCGACCTCCAACAACTGCAGGCCGCGGCGCAGCATTGGCGCCGGTGAAATGATGGCGACCGGCCCAGCCTGGTCCCACGCCTGCGGAAGGAACATTTCGATCACGCGGGCACCCGCTGAATCAATGTACTGCAGATGCTTCATGTCTAGGAGAATCGGCTTTTGACAACTGGCCGCTATGCCGAGGTATCGACGAAACGTCATCGTCGCTCCCAGATCAATCTCCCCATGCAATTCGAGGACGACGGCCTCGGATAGTTCTACGAGCTCGCATTTCAGCATGATCCAGCCTCCTTACCTCGTAACAGACGGTCACGCATTGGACTCGAAATCATATCAAGAAACCAAAAGGGCCTGACCGTGGCGGTCAGACCCTCTGCCAAACCCTTACTGCGCTATGAAATTTGCAGCCCTACTATAGCAAGTTCGCGACTACCGGGTCAACATCCTCCCCTTTCCACTTCGCTCACCGCAACACGGTCATTATAGATGTCAATGGGCCACGCCACCTGCAAAGCTCGTAGCCTGCGGATATGTCAACTCCGCCCAAGTTTGAACCGCAGCCATTATCGGAAGTAGTGAGGCCAGAAAGAAGACCCAAGCGGAGAGAAGCTCCCCGCTTGGGTTCGGTCTCTGGAAATGCTCTAGACTAGAACGCGCCCGTTCTCCGCAACCACTCGGCCGTCAACTTCGACTCGCGCGCCGGTCAGCGTTTCCGACCGCTGGAAACTGGT
>JACPRY010000091.1 GCA_016193565.1 Armatimonadota bacterium | reverse complement strand
CCGGGGCCCGCTTCCGTGCAGCCGTCTTCTTCCTGGCCGCGGTCCGGCGCCGGGTGACCTTCGCCCGGGTCCGCCGCCTGGTCCGCTTTGCCGAGGATTTCCTGGCTTTCCCCTTCCGCTTGGCCGCCCGCTTCCTCTTCGCCACGCTCTGTCCCCCCTTGATCGGATCTACGAGTCCTGGAGTCTCCCCGGGCATTTCCTCAGGCGGGCGCCGGTGTCCTTCCCGATGCTGCTATTTCTTGAGGCCGAACGCCGCGTAGTTCAGCGGGATGTAGTTCTGCCATTGATCCGGCACAGAACCGTCGGGGAAGATCGCTGTCACCGGGCAGACCGACTCACAGGCACCGCAGTCAATGCACTCTTCCGGATGAATGAACAGCATCACCTTGAGCTGATCTTTCGTGATGCCCTGGTCCGGCGGAACGTGGGTGGCTTCGCCGCGCGGGACAACCTGCTTGTCCATGCCCGCGCCGGTTGAGGGATCCGGCACCACAAACGCGCCGACTTCCTCGACGTACTCGTAAATGCAATCTACCGGGCAGACTTCAACGCAGGAGCGGTCTTTGACGTTGATACACGGCTCAGCAATGATGTACGTCATCCAGCACCTCCGCTGCGTGGTGCAAATTCATCGTACGGTTCATGCCTCCCTCTGTCAAACGTTCACTGGCCCCGTCAGTGTTATACTGTGCGTCGGAGGCGATCCCTTGATGGTGCGATCCATGGAATCTTCGGTCCAGACGCGCCGCTTCGACGTGCAGGGATACGAAGCGATCGACGCCGCCGTTTTGGAGACGTTCCCCTATGAGTATCCGGGCCGGGACGTCGCTGTCGACATCGAGACCGACGAGTTCACCGCCGTCTGCCCCTGGTCGGGGCTGCCCGACTTCGGCAAGGTGACCGTCCGCTACCTTCCCAAGACAAAGATCCTCGAGCTGCGTTCGCTGAAGTACTACCTGATGTCGTTCCGGAACGTCGGCATCTATCAGGAACACGCCGTCCAGCGCATCTTGGAAGACCTCGTGAAGATCGCCGAACCGCAGTGGATGGAGATCGTCCTCGACTATAAGGTGCGAGGCGGTATTCACACCACATGCCGGACCAGGTGGCCTCATCTCTAAGCGCCCATCGCTCGTCCTCGCTGAGATCGCCGTGGTGGCCGCCCTCTATGCGGTCATCACGTGGGCCGTGTCGCCCATCGCGTATGGCCCGCTGCAGTTCCGTCTCTCTGAAGTCCTGAAGTCCATCGTCATCTGGGAGCCGCATCTGATCGCAGCATTTGTCATCGGCAACTTTCTCAGCAACCTGCTGAGTCCGTTCGCGGGCCCCTGGGAACTGATCTTCATGCCGTTCGCAAACCTGGTGGGCGCGACGCTCTGCTACCTCATCGGACGACGGTCGCCGTGGGCCGGAGCGGCGATCTACGCGCTGGTCATCGCGGCGGCTGTCAGCTTCATCTTGTCGATCCTGATCAGGGCGCCGTTCACCGTGCTGTTCCCCAGCCTGCTGGCGAGCGAGGCCATTCTCATCGTGGGCGGGCTGCCGGTCATGCGCGCCGTGCTCCGCGCTGTGCAGCCCTTCCGCCAGCGACTTGCAGGTAGCCGGGTAGCCGGGTAGCTAGCTACCCTGGCTACCTGTGTTTCAAAGAGACGACCTTCGGTTGCAGGAAGTACAGCAGGTAATCGGGCCCCCCAACCTTCGCATCCGTGCCGCTCATGTTGAAGCCGCCAAACGGGTGCACGCCCACCAGCGCGCCGGTGCACTTTCGGTTGAGATAGAGGTTGCCGGCGAAGAACTCTCGCCGTGCCTTCGCAAGTTTCTCCGGATTACGGGTGAACACCGCGCCGGTGAGCCCGAACTCGGTGGAGTTGGCGATGCCGATCGCGTCGTCAAAGTCTTTCGCCTTGATCACGGCGACGACGGGCCCGAAGATCTCCTCCTGAGCGATCCGCGCTTTGGGATCCACGTCCACGAACACCGTCGGCTGGACGTAGTGACCAGCGCCGTCTCCCGGCTCCCCGCCCGCCGCCAGCCGTCCTTCTGATTTGCCGGCGTTGATGTAGTTCAGAATCGTCTTCTTCGCGCGCTCGTTGATAACGGGTCCGGACGCATAGTTGTCCTTGGCCGGTCCCTGTTCGAGTCTCCTCACGCGCTCGACAAACGCGTCGACGACCTGCCTGTAGACCGGCGCCGTCGCCACCAGGCGCGAGCCCGCCGAGCACTTCTGACCCTGAAAGCCATAGCCGGACGCGACGGCCGCGGCGATCGCGTCGTCTAGGTCCGCCTCCTCGTCGATGACCACGGCGTTCTTCCCGCCCATCTCCGCGATGCACCGCTTGAGCCAGGTCTGTCCGGTGCGAACCTTCGCCGTTTCCGCATAGATGCTGGTGCCGACTTCTTTGCTGCCCGTGAAGGCGACCATCCGCACCCGCGGATGCCGTACCAGCGCATCGCCGACGGTGCCGCCGGAGCCGGTCACGATGTTGAGCACCCCAGGCGGCAGTCCGGCCTCCTCCATGATGTCGTAAAAGACGTACGCGTTGGCCGCCGAATCCGAGCTCGGTTTCATCACCACGGTGTTGCCGGTGACGATGGCTGCAGAGGCCATCCCCACGGGGATCGCCAGCGGAAAGTTCCAGGGCGGAATCACCGCGACGACCCCGAGCGGCAGATACGTATACTCGCTGAACTCCTGCGGGTGCGGAGCCATCACCTGGCCGCGGTCGTAACGGATCGCCTCGCGCGCGAAGTACTCCAGATGATCGATCGTCTCCGCAACGTCGCCGTCGGCCTCGGCCCAGTTCTTGCCGACTTCGTAGACTTGCCAGGCCGACGCCCAAAACTTTCGCCTTCTGAGAATATCCGCCGCCCGCAGCAGCACCGCGGCACGCTCTTCGGCCGGCACCTTCGACCAGCTCACGAACGCCTTCTCCGCCGCGGCCACCGCCTGTTGGGCGTGCTCCGCGGTTCCGGACTGGCAGACGGCGACGACCTGGTCTTTTTGCGAGGGATTCATCGAGTCGAACTTCTCTCTGGCCGTAGTGCGCTGACCGCCGATGATCAGGGGGAGTTCCTTACCGATCTCTCGCTCGACTCTGCTCAGCCCGTCGAGCATGGCTTTGCGGCCGGGTTCTGAAGAGAAATCTGTGAAGGGCTCGTTGCGAAACTCAGGAAGGGCCATTACCTCGCCTCCGGAAACGCCATAAAGGTTTGGACTTAGATCACTATTCCAACCTGGCAGATTTTCTTCGCCGAGACAACCGTTTCAGCGCAACCAAATCTCCCCGAATGAGCGCTTCCTTCTTTGCCCGGGTCCACCTTTTGAGCTGCTTCTCCCTGCGCCTAGCTTGCTTGAGTGAGTTGTACTTTTCATGATAGACGATGCGGAATTTAGCCTCCCCTAGCAAATAGTACGCTCCGTGTCCTAGGGAATGCCAACGCAGTCGCGTCCAAGGATCTCTCGTGCAGCCGACGTACAGTTGATTTGAAGCTGTGCTCAAGAAGTAGACGTAGAACACGGCCCTTCGACTCGCCTTGCTCGCTCAGGGCATTCGACTCGCACTTGGACTGGTTCGAGGGAAGTGGTCGAAGACCATGAGCGAGCCTGCCGGAAGGCAGGCGAGTCGAATGGCGGAGGGGGTGGGATTCGAACCCACACGGGCCTCTCGGCCCAGCGGTTTTCAAGACCGCCCGGATAGCCAGGTTCCCTGCACCCCTCCGGGGTCATTATAGCCCGGAACTGCCCGGAGCATACCGGCGGATGCTCCGGCCTCAAGAGTCTGAGAAACACAAGGGCGCAGCGATCGAAACTTCAATCGCCGCACCCGGTACAGCCTTAAGGAAGCCCTTACATCTTCATCTTCTTCTTTTTCCTGCCCTTCTTCTTGGCCATCGCCGCCCCCTCCCTCGGTGTTTGTGCCAGCCCGTCCGTTCCATTCATGCTTCGCTGCTAGCGGTTCAATTCTTTCATTGCCTCGTCCACCGAGCGATACGTCTTCATCGGATCCAGTTTCTTTCGCGCCATCTCGCGATCGGCCTGAGGAACGTGCGCCATCAGATTGCAGGCTTCCAGAATGGCTTTCCCGGTCGCCGGCCACATGACGTGCTCTTTGAGGTGCGTCTGCGTTTCCTTGTCCCACATGTGAGGCATGAGCGTCCCTACCTCCTTTCTCCGTCGTAGACTCCCGCACCCAACGCAGTCAACCGTATGCTAGAAAGGTTGCATGAAGAAATGATAAGGGGTTTCTGTGAACGATCGCAGGTTCCTGTTTGGACATGCTGCTAGAATCAGATGCGTGACATCGTTGGAAGTAAGGAGTCGAATCGATGCAGTCCCGGCAAATGACAGTCCTTGAGGCAATCACCACTCGCCGGAGCATCCCGCAGTTCAAGCCGGATCCCGTGCCACGAGACCTTGTTGAGCGGTTGCTCGACGCCGCGGTATGGGCCCCGAACCACCGGCTGACAGAGCCCTGGCAATTTTACGTCCTAGGAGAGCAGGCCAAGCGTAGATTCGCCGAGATCCGCCGGGACATCCGCAAGGCGACGCTGCCGAATCCGGAGGCGCCAGAGGT
>JACPRY010000044.1 GCA_016193565.1 Armatimonadota bacterium | reverse complement strand
TCCCTGGTCCCGCAGTTGTGTCTCTCGTACAATAGAGGTGATGATCTCCGAAGCTGACGCCACCCAGCGGTTGCAATCTGCGCTTTCACGCGTTGATAGCCGGCTGGAACTCGACCGCGGAGCGATCCGGTACCTGACCGATCCCTATCCGGGTGTGGAGTTCGGACTGCGCCTGGGCGAGGCCGGCGCGCTGCTGTTCATGTCTGAAGCCGACCTCACCGCGGCCGATTGGGAGATGCGGCTGTTCAAACGCCTCGAGGCGGCGAAACGGTATCTCGAGGAATTCCCTCAAGTGGGTCCTGACGCTCGATACCGGTGAGCATTGACATCAATTCCGACGTCGGCGAAGGTGCGGCCACAGATGCGCGGCTGATCCCGCTGATCTCCTCCGCCAACATCGCGTGCGGAGGGCATGCGGGTGACGACGCGTCCATGGCGCAGACGGTGCGTCTGGCCATTGAGTACGGCGTCGGTGTGGGCGCGCATCCATCCTTTCCTGACCGCGGAGGATTCGGCAGGCGGGTGATGCGCATTTCTTCGGCCGCCCTCCGCGAGTCGCTCGTCGCGCAGATGCTGAACCTCCAGACTGTCGCAGGTCGGTTCGGTGTGACGGTGCAGCATGTGAAAGCTCACGGCGCCCTGTACAATGCTGCCGTGCACAATCCGGAACTGTGCGCTGTGATCGCCGGCGCGGTGCGGGCGGTCAATCCAGGGATGATCGTTGTGGCCCTTGCGGGGTCCATGGCGGAGACTTTTGAGCGGATGGGACTGCGAGTGGCGCGGGAGGCGTTCATCGATCGAGAATATACATCCCGCGGCACGCTTGTGCCCCGAGATCAGCGGAACGCGCTCCTCACCGATCCGCATGAGGCCGCCTTTAGGGCCGTGCGGTTCGCGCGCGACGGGAAGGTCATCGCGGTGGATGGGACGGAACTGTCGGTGCAGGTCGACACGCTCTGCATCCACAGCGACACGCCGGGAGCCGCGCTGTTCGCGCGCGCGGCCCGCCGCGCGCTTAATGAAGCAGACATCGAGATAGTCCCGATGAACTCGATCGTGTAGGCGATGGGCGGATACCTGACACCTGCAATTGCATTCATCCAGGACAATGGCGACGAACTCGAGCGGGCCCGATTGAGCGGCTTGCTGGGCCGCACGCGTCCGGATCCCAAGGCGGCGCGCACGCTGTTGAGCCGCCAGCGCGACGACGGTGGTTTTCCGTTCGAGATGATCAGCGGGCGCCCGTCCGCGGTCACGGCCACGGTGACAGCCATCCGGTGGATGGTTGATCTGCGCCTCATGCCGAGCCCTTATGTGGAACGTGCTGTCGGTTACTTCCTCATGACACAGCGCCCCGATGGGTCGTGGGACGAAAGTCCCTCCGTGATCAAGTTCGACCCGCCGCCGCAGATCAGGCCGGGCCATCCCGCGGGCCGCGCCTATTGCACGGCGACGGCGGGATTCTGGATGACGAGGCTCATGGGCTCGCGTCACGACGCCGTGCAGCGAGCCGCGGGGTACCTGCGATCCGCGCGAAATGGGGATCGGCCCGCGCCCGACTTCCTTTCCACGGATGCGCTGGAGATCGCGACGCTGGCGATGGTGGAGGGACGTGTGGCCGAGATCGTCACCGCAGGGCTCGCCGCGCTCGGCGCTGTCCCTGCCGACCGCTGGAATGCGGATGCCCTTGCCGATGCGCTCACCGGCCTGTATGGTGCGGGATTCAGCCTCGACGAACCGTTCGTCGCGTGGGCGGTGCGGTGTCTCCTCACGCTCCAGCGGTCCGAGGGGGGCTGGTCAAGCGCGCGGGGCCAGGATCATGATGTGGACCTCTCGCTCCAGGCGCTCGGCGCCCTGCTCGCATTGGGAGTTCCCTCGGCGTAACACTCGTGAGCCCACGCCTGCTTTCGTACATCCTCCGCCACCGCCGGTCGTATCTGATCGGCTTCCTGCTGGGCGTCCTCAGCTCCGTGCTGCTGATGCTCGACCCCGTGGTCCTGCGACTGGCCGTCGACAGTATCGGCGGCCGCATCGGGCCTCGCGTGCTGCTCGGCTATGCGGGCCTGCTGGTGGCGATCCACCTCGCCGTCTGGGGTCTCCGCTACTACTGGCGCCTGATCATCCTCGGGGCCTCCCGGCGCATCGAGTATGAGATCCGTAACGACTACTTTGCGCACCTCCAGCGGATGCATCTCGCCTACTTCCAGCACACGCGCACAGGCGATCTCATGACGCGCGCGGTGAGCGACCTCAACACCGTGCAGCGCTCTGCCGGGCCGGGGATCATGCACTTCTTCGGCACGATCGTCAGCTCGATCATCGCCATCGGGTTCATGCTGTCGATCGACGCGCGGCTCACGCTGTTCATGCTCATCACGCTGCCGCTCGTCAGCGTGACCTTCATTGTGCTTGGCCCGATGATCCACCGCCGGTACGAGTCGGTGCAGGACCAGTTCAGCACGATCTCGGCGAAGGCCCAGGAGAACTTCTCCGGCATCCGGGTCGTGAAGGCGTTTGCGCAGGAACCATACGAGATCGATGAGTTCGCCCGATTGAACACCGAGTACATCCGCCGCAACCTGTCCGTCATCAAGGTCGACGGCGCGCTCTGGCCGCTGATGATGTTCTTCATCGGCCTGTCGTCGATGGTCTTGCTGTGGCAAGGCGGGCAGGCCGTCATCACCGGCCGGATCACGCTCGGCCAGTTCGTACAGTTCAACGGATACCTGGCGCTTCTGGCCTGGCCGATGATTGCGCTCGGGTGGGTCGTGAACCTGATGCAGCGCGGGCTGGCCTCGATGAAGCGCCTGGACGAAGTGTTTGCGCAGAAGCCGAAGATCGTTGACGCGCCCGATGCGCGACCGCTGGCGATGGCGACCGGGGAGATCGAGTTCCGGGGCGTGAGCGTCGCCTACAACGGGGCCAGGGTGCTGCAGGACATCCACCTGCGGATTCCCGCCGGCGCGACGGTGGCGATCGTGGGCCCGACCGGGGCGGGGAAGAGCACGCTCGTCGGTCTGATCCCCCGGCTCTTTGACGTGACCCAGGGCGAGGTGCGAATCGACGGCGTGGACGTCAGGCGGTGGCGCCTGGCGGACCTGCGGCGGCACATCGGATTTGTGCCGCAGGACACCTTCCTGTTTTCGGATACCCTGCGCGAGAACATCGCCTACGGGATGGAAACGACGGACGGCCATCGCGTGGAGGAGGCGGCCGAGATCAGCCGGCTGGCCGCGGACGTCGCTGACTTCCCGCACCGCTACGACACCGTGCTCGGAGAGCGGGGCGTCACGCTGTCCGGCGGACAGAGACAGCGGGCGGCAATCGCGCGCGCCGTCGCGCGGGATCCGCGCATTCTCATTCTGGACGATGCGTTGAGCAGTGTGGACACCAGCACGGAGGAGCAGATCCTCACTCGTCTGCGCACCGTCCTGGCGACGCGCACGGCGATCGTGATCTCGCACCGTATCAGCACGGTCCGGTACGCGGACCAAATCGTGGTGCTGGATGACGGGCGGATCGTCGAACGCGGCACGCACGACGAACTGCTCGCCCGCCGCGGACTGTACGCCGACCTGTACGACAAGCAGCTGCTGGAGGAAGAGCTCGAAGAAGCCGATGTAGATTCATGAGCACGCATTTTCAGGAAGACGAGATCCTCGGCAAGGCCTACGACGCGCGGTTGATGCGCCGGTTGCTCCGCTACGTGCGGCCCTACCGCGCGGTCGTCCTCGTGTCGGTGCTCCTGCTGCTGCTGGCTGCGGCGGCGGACCTGGTCGGTCCGTACTTCGTGAAGGTGGCCATCGACCGCTACATCCGGACGGGCGATCTCGGTGGGGTGGCGCGCATCTCCGTCTTCTACCTGCTGACCCTTCTGGCCGGCGTTACGGTGCGATACGGGCAGAACTACATCACGCAGTCCGTCGGACAGCGCGTGATGTACGACCTGCGGATGGAACTGTTCACCCATTTGCAGCGGCTGGCGGTGGCGTTCTACACGCGGAATCCGGTCGGCCGGTTGATGACGCGCATCACCAACGACATTGACGCGCTCTATGAGATGGTGACCTCCGGCGTGGTGACGGTGTTCGGGGATTTCTTCATGCTGGCGGGCATCATCGTGGCGATGCTGCTGCTCAACTGGCGGCTGGCGCTTGTGGCGTTCGTCGTGGTCCCGGCGCTCGTCGGCATGACGGTGTGGTTCTCGGTCCGCTCGCGGGAATCGTACCGTGCGATCCGCATCCGCATCGCCCGGATCAACACGTACCTCAATGAGAACATCATGGGGATGCCGATCGCGCAGCTGTTCAACCGCGAGCGGAGGAACTTCGCGCGCTTCGACGAGCTCAACCGCGATCACCTGGGCTCCCATCTGCAGGCGATCCGGTCGTTCGCGCTGTTCTTCCCGTCGGTCGGCTTTATCTCGGCGGTCGCCACGGCGCTGCTGATCTGGTACGGCGGCGGACAGGTCGTGCAGAACGCCGTCACGCTCGGGGTGCTTGTGGCCTTTATCCAGTACACCGAGCGGTTCTTCCGGCCGGTTCAGGATCTGGCGGAGAAGTACAACATCCTGCAGTCGGCGATGGCCAGCTCCGAGCGCATCTTTCGCATTCTCGATGAGCCGCTGAGCGTGGCGGACTCGGTCGATCCGGTGCCGCTCGCACGGGTGCGCGGCGAGGTCGAGTTCTCTGACGTCTGGTTCGCGTATCCCGCAGCCGAGCATGCTGGCGGTGATGGCGCGACGCCGCGTCCTCGAACGGGTGAGCCGCCGCTGCCGGACGGCACGGACGAATGGGTGCTCAAAGGGGTGTCGTTCCACATCCGTGCGGGCGAGAGCGTCGCATTCGTCGGGCACACGGGAGCGGGCAAGACATCGATCATCAACCTGATCACTCGCTTCTATGATCCGCAGCGCGGTCAGGTCCAGGTGGATGGCGTCGATGTGCGACGGTATCCGCAGCGCGATCTCCGCCGGCACGTTGGCCTGGTGCTGCAGGATGTCTTCCTGTTCTCGGGGACGATCGCGTCGAACATCCGGCTGGGCAACACTGAGATCAGCGATGAGGAGGTCGCTCGCGCCGCGGAGTTCGTGAACGCGCACCGGTTCATCGAACGGCTTCCCAATGGCTACGCGACCGAGGTCACGGAGCGCGGATCGACGCTGTCGGCTGGCCAGCGCCAGCTCATCGCGTTTGCCCGCGCGATCTCTCACAACCCCGAGATCCTCCTGGTGCTGGACGAGGCGACCAGCAGCGTCGACACCGAGACCGAGATCCTCATCCAGGACGCGCTGACGAAGGTGCTACGCGGCCGCACGTCGAGCATCATTGCCCACCGCCTGTCCACGATCCAGAACGTGGACCGCATCATCGTGATCCACAAGGGCCGGATCGTCGAAGCAGGGACGCACCGCGAGCTGCTGGCCCGGGGTGGGATCTACACCAAGCTCTACCAGCTCCAGTACCGCGACCAGGAACTCAGAATTCCAAAGCCGGTTGCGGGAGCAGAGTGACTCGTGGACAATCAGCGCACAGTTGAAGCGGCCAGAGACATCATTGTCAGGGCCATGGAATCACGCCGGGAACTCGTGGCGTATTCCAAGCTCGAGGCGGTCGAGATGGACCGGCGGGCGCGTGAGGTGGAGCGGACGGCCCTGGATGAACTGCGGAAACTCCTTCCCGGGACCGTCGCCGACCAGCAGCTCTCTCAGGTGCACACCAAATTGATGAGGATGGACGAAACGCTGGAGGACCTCGCGAAACGTCAGGACATCCAGGACCGCTCCCGGTCTCTAGAGCGAGACGACATCACCTGGCGTACGTTCGAGGATATTTCCTGGCTGCTGGGAGTACTCTAGCGGCGTTTCTTGCCGCCGCCGCGCTTCGCTTCGGTATTGCGCTTTAGATCGAGGAGTCGTTCCTCGCTTTCCTTCATAAACGCCTTGAGTTTGTCCTCGAACGACGTTTTCGCGCGGGCGCGGATCACGCGTTCTTCAGGGGAGAGGGCCTGCTTCAGGGAGAGATCGAGCTTGCCCCGCTCGTTGACGCCCAGGACTTTGACCTTGATCCGTTCCTGCTCCTTGATGTAGTCCCGGACGTCCTTGACGTAGCTGTCGGCGATCTCGGAGATGTGGACGAGACCGCTCTTGCCATCGGGGAGTTCGACGAACGCGCCGTAGTGCGTGATCTTGACGACAGTGCCTTCGACGATGGTGCCGGCTTCCACACTCATACTGCGGCTCAAATGCCTCCTAGCGTTGCGTTGCCCTGGGATGCACGGGAATTATACGGCTGCCCTCACAAACGTGTCAATCGGAAGGCTAGAAGCCGAACCGCCGGAGCCACGTCCGCCAGACCCGAACAGCCCAGGAAGGCCGGTCGGGGATAGCCCGGCTGGGTCCTCGGGGGGCGGTCCGCGTCTCGGCCCGGGGCCGGACGATGAGCAGGGCTATCTCGCCAGGTTTGACCAGCCCGAGCTGCTCTCGGGCGATACGCTCGATGTAGCCGGGAGTGTGCAGTAGCTTGATTTCCTCTCGAAGCTGGGCGTTCTGCTCGATCAGGTCTTGCTTCAGCTGTAGGAGGCGCGCCGCCTCTCGCTTGAGCCGGTACACCTGCAGGAAGCTGGTGCCGAACGCGAAGACCACGGCCCCGAGTAACCCGAGGACGGCCAGGCTCAAGATCCAGCGGGGGATGCGGCGGGGGATCAGGCCGTGCCGGCCCGAATACGCGACTGTCCTGGCACCTGAGTGGCCCATATGCTGCTCCGACGAAGAGTGCGACGAATGCCCCGTAACTGACGGGGTGATTCTTTCAACGGTTCCCGGTTCCCTGTTCCCGGTTCCCGCTATCTCTTGAAAGCGCTTGCCCCCGGAAAAATCGCTCTATCGCCAAGTTCCTCTTCGATCCGTAAGAGCTGGTTGTACTTTGCGACGCGCTCGCTTCGGGAGGGCGCACCGGTCTTGATCTGCCCGGCCGCGGTGGCCACGGCCAGATCGGCGATCGTCGTGTCCTCCGTTTCACCCGACCGGTGCGAGATGA
>JACPRY010000124.1 GCA_016193565.1 Armatimonadota bacterium | reverse complement strand
CGCTCGACGAACTGATCGCCCGGATCGATGCGGTCACCGCAGATGAAGTGCGGCAGATAGTGGTCGACCTGTTCCAGCCCGGCCGGCTGTCGATGGCCGCCATTGGGCCGTTCCGGCCGGACGGAAAGTTGGACAAGGAGATGCGGGACGCTTTTGAACGCTATCGCGCCCTCACCCCATCCCTCTCCCCGCCGGGGAGAGGGGGAGGGTGAGGGGCAGGGCGACCGCCATGGCAGACAAGATTCGCGTGGCAGTGGCCGGGGCGGCCGGACGGATGGGGCGCGCCTCGGTCCGGACGATGGCACTGCAGGACGATATGGTGATCGTCGCGGCGCTCGGGCGAGCGAATCAGATCGGGCGCGATGCCGGCGACGTGGCCGGCGCTGGCGCGCTAGGGGTCAAGATCACCGAGAGCCTCGACGAAGCGCTGGCCGCCAGGCCGGACGTCCTCGTCGATTTCACTCCGGGGGCTGCCGCGGTGGCGCACGCTCGGGCGGCGATCGCGTCGGGAGTGAGTCCGGTGATCGGCGGCACCGGCATGAGCAGCCATGAGATCAACGAACTGACGGGGCTCGCTGACGCCCGTCGGGTCGGGGCGGTGATCGCGCCCAACTTCGCCGTCGGCGCCGTCTTGATGATGGAGTTCAGCCGTCAGGCCGCGAAGTACTTTCCCCACGTCGAGATTATTGAACTGCATCACGATCGCAAGCGAGATGCTCCTTCAGGGACCGCGGTGAAGACCGCGTCCCTGATCGCCTCGGCACGCGGCGAGGCGCCCGCCCCACCTGTCAAAGAGGATGAGACGGTCGCGGGTGCGCGCGGGGGCCGGGCGGACAACGTGCGCGTGCACAGCGTGCGCCTGCCGGGCCTGGTGGCCCACCAGGAAGTGATCTTCGGCGGGCCCGGGCAGACGCTCACGATCCGGCACGATTCAATCAACGAGGATTCGTTTATGCCGGGATTGCTGCTTGCGGTGCGGAAGGCGCGGGCGCTGTCTGGGCTGGTATACGGGCTCGAAAAACTGCTGGAACTCTAGACTGACGGTAACGCGGCAACGCGAAAACGCGATAACGCGAAGGGGTAATCGCGGAAGTTGCCTGCGCAAAGGGAAACCTATAGGGTAGGGGATCTGATGATGGACGGCTTTAGAGTTGGAATCGTCGGTGCCACGGGGGCCGTCGGCCGTGAGGTCGTGAAGATCCTCAAGGAGCGGCGCTTCCCGGCGGCCGATGTCCGCCTCATCGCCTCGGGCCGGTCGGCCGGGACACGCATCGGCGATACGATCGTTGAAGCCATCTCTGAAGAGGTCCTCAAAGATCTCGACGCCGCGATCTTCGACACGCCCGACGAGATCGCCACGCGGTGGGTTCCGGTCGCCGCATCGCTGGGCGTGACTGTGATCGATAACTCGGCGGCGTTTCGGATGGAACCCGACGTGCCGCTGGTCATTCCCGAGATCAACGCGGACGCGTTGCGCCAGGCGCGGCGGCGGATCATTGCCAACCCCAACTGCACGACCGCCACGATCGCTATGCCGCTGGCGCCCCTGCACAAGGCCGCGAAACTCAGACGGGTATTCGCGTGCTCGTATCAGGCTGTTTCCGGTGCGGGGCAGAAGGGCGTGGAGCAGTTGTGGACGGAACTGGGAGAGGCGGTCGCATCTCACCAGCCACCGGTCGCGCCCCGCGGCGATGCGTTTGCCCATCCGATCGCGCTCAACCTGATCCCGGCGATCGGCTCGTGGAAGGGCGATCACACGAGCGAAGAGGTCAAGGTCGCCTCAGAACTCCGGAAGATGCTCGACGCGCCCGAGCTCCGCGCCGGCATCACCTGCGTGCGCATCCCGACGCTGGTCGGACACGGGGTGGCAGTCCATGCAGAGTTCGAACGACCGATGGACCCGTCGACAGCCCGCCGGATCCTGGACCGGGCACCCGGGATTGACGTGATCGACGACCCCAGGACCAACCGCTACCCGACGACGCTCCAGGCGGCCGGGCGCGATCCCTGCTACGTCGGGCGGATCCGCGAAGACGGAGCGGGTGCGCTCGCCTTCTTCGCGATCGCCGACAATCTCCGGAAAGGCGCGGCGCTCAACACGATCCAGATTGCTGAGACGCTGATCCGCATGGGTCTCCTCGCGCCAAGAGTCAGGGCGTGATGGGGGTCATCGTCCAGAAGTACGGCGGCGTCCTGCTGGCGACCGCCGAGGGTCGGGAGGAGGCCGCCCGGCAGATCATCGAGAGCCGCGACGACGGTGCGCAGGTGGTCGCGGTTGCCTCCGCGATCGGCCGGGAAGGCGATCCCTACGCCACCGACACGCTGATGACACTGCTTCACGAGGTCGACCCGCAGGTCGATCCCCGCACCAAGGACCTGTTGCTCTCCACCGGAGAAGTCATCTCCACCGCGTTGCTGGCTCACACGCTGGTGAGACACGGATGCCCGGCTGTCGCGCTCACGGGTGCGCAGGCCGGGATCGTGACGACCGACGAATACACCGACGCGCGCATCCTCCGCATCGATCCATCTCGGATTCACCATCACCTCGACCGCGGTGAGGTCGTCGTGATTGCCGGCTTTCAGGGGGTGACGGAGGGCGGTGAGATCACGACCCTCGGCCGCGGTGGCAGTGACACCACGGCCGTGGCTATCGGCGCGGCCCTGAGCGCCGATCTGGTCGAGATCTACAAGGACGTTGAAGGCATTATGACGGCGGATCCCAAGTTTGTACCCGCGGCGCGCCCGATTGACGCGATGACCTACGATGAGGTCTCGCAGATGGCCGCGCTGGGCGCGAAGGTGCTGCACCCTCGGGCGGCGGACATCGGTCGGGAACATGCCGTCAGGCTGGTGATCAAGCGCCTGGGGCGCTCGAATGGAGGGACGTTGATCGTGAAGGGACCCGAGCTGGGAGTACCGATCATCGACGGCCGGCCCGTGATTGGACTGACACACCTGCCGGACGTGGTGCAGTTGAAAATCGCGCGCACGCGGGAGCAGGATTTGGCCAAACCGCTCGCCGCGTTGCAATCGCTGGCGGAACACGGGATCAGCATCGACCTCATCAACCTGCTGCCCGAGGTGCTGGTGTTTACGGTGCAGGAGGAGGCAGCGTCGAGGGCGGTTAACCTTCTCACCGGAGTTGGGTTCGATGTAGCGAAGAGCGAGCCGTGCGCGAAGGTGTCGATCATCGGCGCCGGGATGCGCGGGCGCCCCGGTGTGATGGCCCGCGTCGTCCGGGCGCTGCACTCCTCCGGCGTCGACATCCTGCAGACCGCGGACTCGCACACCACGATCTCATGCCTGGTCCGCCGGGGCCAGATGGAACGCGCGCTCAGGGCGCTTCACGATGAGTTCGAGCTTGCCAAGGAGGTTGCATCGCAGCGCGAAAGTGAGGGTTAGTTCCTCGTTTCCGCAGTTAAGGGGGGATTTCAGATGATAGAGTTTGGGCGGGTCCTCACCGCGATGGCCACCCCGTTCGACGACAGTGGGGCGGTGAACTACACGCAGGCCACGGCGCTTGCCAAGCACCTTATCGACAATGGTTCCGACGGCATCGTCGTCGCGGGGACGACCGGTGAGTCGCCGACGCTGAGCGATGACGAGAAGATCCGCCTGGTGCGCACCGTGAAGGAAGCGGTGGGCGGCCGGGCGGCCGTCGTCGCCGGCACCGGCACGTACGACACAAAACACTCGATCCATCTGACCAAGGAGGCGCAGCGGGCGGGCGCCGACGGGATCCTTCTGGTGAATCCGTACTACAACCGGCCGTCACAGGACGGTCTGTACGCCCATTTCCGAGCGGTCGCCGAGTCGACGCCGCTCCCGTGCATGCTCTACAACATTCCGGGCCGGACCGGCGTCAACTGCCTGCCCGAAACGATCGCGAAGCTGTCAGAGATTCCGAACATCACCGCGGTGAAGGAAGCGAGCGGCAATCTGGACCAGTCATCGGAGATCCGCAGCCGCACGAAAGATGACTTTCGCATCTACAGCGGCGACGACAGCCTCACCCTTCCGATCCTGTCGGTCGGCGGCAGCGGTGTGGTCAGTGTGGCCTCGCACCTGGTCGGCCGTGAGATCCAGGAGATGGTGCGCTCCTACGAGCGGGGGGACGCCCGCAAGGCCCTGCAGATCGAACCCCGTGCCGCTGAAAGCGGCGCTCAACGCCAGCGGTTTCAAGGTCGGGAAGCCCAGACTTCCGCTCGTCGAGGCGACGCCGAAGGAGAAGGAACAGATTCAGGCCGTGCTCAAGGAGCTCGCGCTGGCCGCTGTCTGATCCATACTGACGGTAGCGCGGTAACGCGAAGACGCGGTAACGCGACTGGGTCAATCTCGTAGTTTCGCGTTATCGCGTTACCGTGTTACCGTGTTACCGATGCCGTGCAAACCCTCTTCGTCCAAAGTCCGAGCCCTCGCACAGCTCCACGCCCAGATCCGCCGCTGCGATCGGTGTCCTCTGCATCGCACTCGCACCCAGGCCGTTCCGGGCGTGGGGTCGGCGCACGCGGAGATCATCTTTGTCGGCGAAGCGCCGGGACGTCGGGAAGATCTCAAGGGTGAGCCCTTCGTCGGTGCGGCAGGGAAATTTCTGGACGAACTGCTGGCATCAATCGGGCTTTCTCGAGATGAAGTCTACATTACCAATGTCGTGAAATCGCGGCCGGTGTCCGGACCTCCGCCGGGCCGCAACCGCGCCCCCTCGCCGGACGAGATTGTGGCCTGCGTTCCGTGGCTGACCCAACAACTGCAGCTGATCCGGCCGAGGCTCGTCGTGACGCTCGGCAGGATCGCGCTGGAGCACTTCCTGCCCGGGCGGAAGATTACAGAGGTGCACGGGCGGCCCCAGGCCGTCGATGGGGTCACCGTCCTTCCTCTCTATCACCCCGCGATGGCCCTGTACCGACGAGACTGGACCGCGATCTTGAAGCGCGATTTCCGCACGATCGCTCGCCTGACCCGAAAGGAACCTCAGAGAGGGCGCAGAATTCCCCAGAGTCGAACCTAGATTCGCACCGACCACGTGCCTTTCTACGGAGCGCCAATGTGCTTGAGATGGTCATCCTGGGCCTCGTGCAAGGGCTGACCGAGTTCCTGCCGGTCAGCAGCACTGCACACCTGATCTTCGCAGAGTCCTTCCTCGGTATTCCTCGTCCCGGGATCCTCTTAGAGGCCGTCCTGCATCTCGGCACGGTGGTGGCGGCCATCGTGCTGTTTCGGGACGACATCCGGCGACTACTCTCAGGATGGTGGTCCACGTTTGATCACCCTCCGGGCGACGTGCGCACTGCGTACCGTCGCCTGGCTTGGTTGATCCTGCTCGCCACCGCAGTGACGGCCGCGATCGGGCTCCTCTTCGCCGACCAGTTCGAGCGGATGTACGGCTCGCTCCGCGGGGTGGCGGTCCAGTTGATGCTGACAGGAGTGATCTTGCTGTTCACACGGGAGCGCGGGACCAGGCAGATCACGGAGATGCGCGTGTCCGATGCGGCCGTGCTGGGATTGACGCAGGCCATCTCCATCATCCCCGGCATCTCTCGCTCGGGCGCCACGATCGCCGGAGGCATCTGGGTCGGGCTACGTCGAGATGAGGCCGCGAGGCTGTCATTTCTCATCGCCATTCCTTCCGTCGCCGGAGCAGGGCTCTTTGGCTTGAAAGATCTGCAGGCTGGCGCGGCGCTCGGATACGGCCCATCGCAACTTGCGGTCGGATGCGCGGTGTCGCGGTATCCCTCGTCTCGGGAATCGTGGCGATCAAATGGCTGCTGTCTTGGGTTCGCCGCGGTCGATTGGGTGTGTTTGCCGCGTACTGTTTCATCGTCGGCGCGGGCGTGTTGACGCTGACCTTCAGAGGGTAGCGCATGGCGAGGAAGCGGTCCTCAACATCACGGAAGCCGGCGGCCGGGGTCATCTTGCTCGTTGCCGGGTTGCTCCTCTCCCTGTCTTTCTTGCCGAAGGCGACGGGACTGGCGGTTGTGCTCGGCCGGTGGCAGCGACTGTTGCTCGGAGATCTTGCGCTGCTGCTTCCGATGGCCACAGCGGCCGCGGGAGCATACCTGATCGTGGCGGGCGGGAAGGCCCGGGTCACCCGTGAAATCGTCGCGATGACTGCGATCATGCTTGCTGGGGTCACAGCCTATCATGCCCGGGTGGCGCCGGGCAGCGAGATTGTTGCCGGCAAAAGCTCGGGGCTCATTGGCGGTGGGCTGGTCTGGGCCGTTCGCGCGTCCCTGGGAGAGATCGGCTTGTGGCTCGTCATCTCCGTGGCCGTGATCGGCGGGATCGCGCTCGCTTCTCGTCTGTCGCTCCTAGAGCTCCTTGATCTCGTCAAGAACGCGGTGTCCGCTGCGCTCGCCTCGCTTCGGGCCGGCGCCGCGGCACTCGCCGCTGGATTCACACGTCTGGCTCAACTTATGATGTTGCGGCTGGCACGGCATACCGTGCCAGTGACGGAACCGTCCCTTCCTCCCCCATCACCGGTTGAGCAGATGGCGGCGGTGGCCACGGTGGAACCGCCAAACGCGGAGGTAGAATCACGGGCCCGTCGGCCTAGACCCGAGCCCGCCAAGGCCGACTCCACACAAGAATCGTTGAAGCTCGAGGTGCCCTCGGGCGGATATCAACTCCCACACCTCTCGCTGCTCACCGATCTTCCGGCGATACGAGGCAAAGGCAAGACGGATCCGGCGGAAGTGGCGAGGGCGCTTGAGCAGACCCTGGCGAGTTTTGACGTCGAAGCCAGGGTGATCCGGTGGGAGCAGGGGCCCGTCGTGACGCGATTTGAGGTCCAACCCGCGCCCGGCGTGCGCGTCCAGAAGATCAGCAGCCTCACCAATGACATTGCGCTAGCGCTCGCGGCTCCGAGCGTGCGCATCGAGGCGCCGATCCCGGGCAAGTCGGCGGTCGGCATCGAGCTGCCGAACCAGAAGACGAGCCTGGTCCACATCAAAGAGATTCTCTCCACCGAGGAGTATCAGCGCGCCACCACGCCACTCACGGTCGCGGTCGGGAAGGACATCGCCGGCCACCCGATTCTGGCCGACCTCGCGGAGATGCCGCACCTCCTGCTCGCCGGCGCCACCGGCTCAGGGAAGTCGGTGATGCTGAACGCGATCATCGCGGGACTGCTGTTCCGCTGCACGCCGCTCGACGCGCGATTGCTGATGATCGACCCCAAGCGCGTCGAGTTCACGAACTACAACAACATCCCGCATCTGCTCGTGCCCGTCGTCACCAACCCGCGGTCGGCCGCCGGCGCGCTCAAACAGATGCTCCAGGAGATGGAGGAGCGCTTCGAGCGCTTTGCCAGGGCCGGCGTGCGGAACATCCAGGCGTACAACCAGCTCGCCGACGGGGAGCGCCTGCCCTACATCGTCATCATCATCGACGAGCTGGCCGACCTGATGATGGTGGCGCCGGCCGACTTCGAGGACGTCATCTGCCGGCTGGCGCAGATGACCCGCGCCACCGGCATCCATATGGTGCTCGCCACGCAGCGGCCGTCGGTGGATGTCATCACCGGGTTGATCAAAGCGAACATCCCCTCGCGCATCGCGTTCGCGGTCAGCAGCCAGGTCGACAGCCGGACGATCCTCGACATGCCGGGCGCGGAGAAGCTGCTGGGCAAGGGCGACATGCTGTTCATGCCGGTCGCCGCCCCGCGACCCGTGCGCGCTCAGGGTACGTTCATCGCCGACAGCGAAGTCCAGACGCTGGTGACCTGGTGGAAGTCTCAGGGCAAGCCGGTCTTCGACCAGAAACTGATGCACGCCGAGAAGAGCTCGGCCGAGGGCGACGGAGACGGGGATGAACTTCTGGTCGAGGCGGCTCGCCTGATCGTCCGCTCGGGCTACGGCTCGGTCTCGCTGCTGCAGCGCAAGATGAAGATCGGATATGTGCGCGCCGCGCGCATCGTCGACCAGCTCGAAGAGAAGGGTGTGGTCGGTCCTACACAGGGCAGCAACCCCCGCGAAGTGCTGATGGGTATCGAAGAGCTCGACCGCCTGTTCGGCGTGAAGACGCAGTAGCGAAGAGCCTGCAAGGAGTTCCTCTCGTATGTCCCGAAGGAATGGGCGACCTCAAGCCAACGCGCTATATTCGGGTGTTTCTGTGTCTAGGTTCAGTATACGTGGACGGCCAACTACAGGATTCAGGGGGTGGGGTATGCGGGGAATGCGAGGCGTGGGCGTTCTGGCACTCGCGATGGTCGTCGTGCTGGCCATCACGGCGTGTCAGCAGCGCGCGCAGCAGCCGGCACAGCAGGCCAAGAAGTTCAAAGTCGGGATCGTCTACGACGTCGGCGGGCGCGGGGATCTGTCGTTCAACGACATGGCGTTCGCTGGCCTGGAGCAGGCCCAGCGGGAGTTCGGGGATCGCATCGAGACGCGGGATCTCGAGCCGACCGCGGGCGGCGAAAACCGGGAAGAGCTGCTCCGGCTGCTCGCAGGTGAGAACTACGACCTCATCTTCGGCATCGGATTTCTGTTCACAGACAGCATTTCGCGGGTGGCCAAGGAGTTCCCCAACGTCAAGTTCGGTCTCATCGACGGTTTTGTGCCCGACCTCACCGACGCCAGCAACATCGTCTGTCTGCTGTTCAATGAGCATGAGGGCTCCTTCCTGGTGGGCGCGGCCGCGGCGCTGAAGTCCAGGACCGGCGTGATCGGGTTCGTCGGCGGGATGAAGATCCCGCTCATTGAGAAGTTTGAGGCAGGGTACATTGCCGGCGCCCGGTATGTCAAACCCAGCATTCGCGTGCTCTCCGACTACGCCGGGACGACCGGAGAAGCGTTCCGCGATCCGGTGAAGGGGAAGGAACTGGCGCTCGCGCAGTACGATCGGCGTGCGGACATCATCTACCATGCGTCCGGTGGAACCGGCATCGGGGTCTTCGAGGCCGCAGTCGTCAAGAAGCGACTGGCGATCGGGGTCGACGCGGACCAGTCGCTGACCGTGAAGGATGACCAGCGCCCGCAGATCCTCACGAGCATGATGAAGCGCGTGGACGTCTCCGTGTTCGAGACGATCAAGGCCTTCGTGGACGGCCAGTACAAGGGCGGGTATAAGAACTTTGGCTTGGCCGAAGGCGGCGTGGGATACGCCGAGAACGACTACAACAAGGATATGATCGCCGACATCAAGGATCGTCTCGAGGACCTGAAGCAGAAAATCGTGGCCGGGGAGATCAAGGTCCCCGCGAGCAAAGCGGAACTGGATACGTTCCTGAAGTCGCTGCCCAAGTGATGCAGGGTACCTGACGTGCTTCCAAGGGGTGGAGGACGATCTCCACCCCTTCCTCCTTTGGCAATGCATCCGGTCCTCATCGAACTAAAAGGCATCACCAAGCGCTTCCCCGGCGTCGTCGCCAACGACTACATCGACCTCACGGTGCTCCGCGGCGAGATCCACGCGATCGTCGGCGAAAATGGGGCAGGCAAGTCCACCTTGATGCGCATCCTGTACGGCCTGTACCAGCCGGACGAAGGATCGATCGAGGTCAACGGCAGCCCCGTCGTCATCGACAGTCCCCGCAAGGCGCTGCAGTTGGGCATCGGGATGGTGCACCAGCACTTCATGCTCATCCCCAGGTTCACGGTCGCAGAAAACGTCATCCTGGGCAGCGAGCCGGCAGGCGCGCTGGGCCGCCTGCGCCGGAAGGAGGCCGAGCAGCGCGTTCGTGAGCTGTGCCGGCAGTACGGCTTCGCGCTGGATCCCGCAGCGGAAGTCAGCATGCTCTCCGTCGGAGAGCAGCAGCGCGTCGAGATCATCAAGGTGCTCTACCGCGGCGCGGACGTACTCATTCTCGACGAGCCGACGGCCGTGCTCGTGCCGCAGGAAGTAGATGAGTTGTTCGCCAACTTGCGCCGGCTCCGGGAGCAGGGGAAGACGATCATCTTCATCAGCCACATGCTGGATGAGGTGCTCGAGATCTCCGACCGCATCACGGTGCTGCGGCGCGGGCGCGTCGTTGGGACCGTCCCGGCGGCCGGGACGACCAAATCACAGCTTGCGGAGATGATGGTCGGACGGCCGGTGCTGCTCGAACTGGAGCATCCTCCGGTCACACCGGGAGAGGTCCGTCTCGAGGCACGGGAGGTGACGGTCGCCGGACGCGGGGGGAGGCCTGTGGTCTCGCGTCTCTCACTCGCCGTCCGCGCCGGCGAGATCTACGGCATCGCCGGGGTCGAGGGGAACGGACAGACCGAGCTGGTGGAAGCGCTGGTTGGATTGCGGCCGGTCACCTCGGGCCGCATCCTGATCGAAGGCCACGACGTGGCGAACGCGAGCGCGCGCGCCATCCGCCTGCTGGGCGCAGCGCACATTCCCGAAGACCGCCACCGCCGAGGGCTGGTGCTCCCGATGGCGGTCTGGGAGAACGTCGTGCTCGGGCACCACAGCCGGCCGCAGTTCCTGGACGGTGCATTTGTGGACCGGAAGGCGATTGAGTCTTTCGCCAATGAACGGGTGGAGAAGTTCGACATCCGGCTGAGCAACATCGACGTCCCGGCGCTTGCGCTGTCGGGGGGGAACCAACAAAAGGTCATCGTGGCGCGGGAGTTCAGCTTCAACCCCAAGGTGCTGATCGCGGCGCAGCCGACACGCGGGCTCGACATCGGCGCGACCGAGTTCGTCGAGCGCCAGCTGCTCGAGGCGCGGTCCAACGGCATGGCGGTGCTCCTCATTTCGGCCAACCTGGAAGAGGTGTTGTCCCTATCTGACCGGATCGGCGTGATGTGCAGCGGCGAGCTCGTCGCGGAGTTCCGGCGCGGCGAGGCCACGCCGCAGGAGCTCGGCCTGTACATGACGGGCACCCGACGTGCCGGGGCGACATCCCCGTGAAGTGGCGGCTGCTGGTCCTGCAGATCGCCACACCCATCCTGGCGATCGTCTTCGGCGTGGTCATCGCCTCAATCATCGTGCTGGCGATCGGACGCAATCCGCTGGACGTATTTGGGGTGCTGCTGCGCTTCGGACTCCTGCGCGCCGACAGCCTGCTGTCGATCCTGTTCAAGGCCACCCCGTTGATCTTTGCCGGTCTCGCGGTGGCACTGTCGTTCCGCGCGGCGCTGTGGAACATCGGGGTCGAGGGCCAGTACTACATCGGCGCCTTCTGCGCGGCCTATGTGGGATTTGGGATCAAGGGCCTCCCGGTGGCGGTCCATCTGCCGCTCGCGGTCCTCGCAGCGGGCCTCGGCGGGATGCTATGGGCGCTGGTGCCGATTCTCTTGAAGCTGCGGCGGGGAGCGCATGAGGTCATCACGACGATCATGATGAACTACATTGCCGCTGCCGTCATTCTTTACCTGATCGCCGATGTGTTCCGGGATCCGTCCCAGATCGGCACTCCGCGCGTGCGCACTCCGGAGTTTCCTGGAAGCGCGCGCGTGCCATCGATGGGACCGCTGCTCGGCCTCCTCGGGCTGACCGGCCCGGACGCCAACAAAGTGAACTGGCTGCTGATCTTTGGGCTGGTGCTGTGCGTCCTCTTCACCGTCCTGCTCAGCCGCACGCGCTTTGGCTATGAGGTGCGCGCGGTCGCGTTCAACCCCCAGGCGGCCGAAGCAGCCGGCATCCCGAACGCCCGCATCCAGTTTCTGATGTTCATGCTGTCCGGCGGCGTGGCCGGACTCGCGGGCCTCAGCGACGTCCTCGGCTTCTTCGGCTACCTGGATATCGACTTCCCGAAGGGGCTCGGCTTCCTGGGGATTTCGATCGCGCTGCTGGCGAAGAATAACCCGCTCGGAGTGGTTCTTGCAGCGCTATTGTTCGGCTTCCTTGACCGCGGAGCGCTGGGCGTGCAGTTCTTCGCCCGCGTGCCCAAGGAAGTCATCGTGATCTTGCAGGCGCTCATCATCCTGGCGATCGTCGTCGCCTACGAGTTGGTCACACGTTACATCCGGATGCAGCGCAAGCGCGAAGCCGAGCGGCCCGCTACGGCGCCGGCCGCGGCGGCGGAAGCGGGACACTAGATGACGGTAACGCGGAAACGCGGTAACACGGTAACGCGACATACACATGGAATATGTGACCTCGCTCCTTAGTCTTGCCCTGATTGCGTCGGCGATCCGGGTGACGATGCCGATCCTGCTAGCGGCGCTGGGCGCGGTGTATTCGGAGCGCGGCGGCGTCATCAACATCGGGCTGGAAGGCATCATGATCATGGGCACGTTCTTCGGCGCCGTCGGGGACTACGTGTTCGCCCGGCAGTACCCGGCTCTCGTCGCGGCGATTCCTGATTTGGCGCCGGCCGCCGGAGTGCTGGCCGCGATGCTCGCCGGGATGGCCTTTGCGCTCATCCATGCGCTGGTAACGATCACCTTCCGCGTTGATCAGATCATCAGTGGAGTGGCGCTGAATCTGCTGGCGGTAGGCCTGGCCCGCTTCCTGAATATCCTATTCTTTGGCGTGGCTACGCAGTCGCCGGGGGTCAGCGGATTCACTCCGGTGGACATTCCCATCCTCGAAGGCATCCCGGTCCTCGGGCCGATCGCGACCGGGATCTCACCGATGATCCTGGTCGCGCTGCTCCTGGTGTTGATCGGACACTGGACGCTCCTGCGCACGCGCTTCGGGCTGCGCCTGCGCGGGGTGGGAGAGCACCCCCGCGCGGCCGATACACTGGGCATCAACGTCTACGGCATGCGCTACGCCGGCGTGCTCATCAGCGGCGCGCTCGCGGGGATGGCCGGGGCCTACCTGGCGATCGAACAGGCGCACCTCTACTTCGAGGGGATGACGCAGGGCCGCGGCTTTATCGCCCTCGCGGCGATGATCTTCGGCAACTGGTGGCCACTCGGCGCGCTCGGCGCCTCCGCGCTGTTCGGATACTTTGATGCGCTCAGTCTGCGTGTGGTCGTCTTGCCGGTACCCTCGCAGTTCATCAATGTCCTCCCGCACATCGTGAGCATCCTCGTCCTGGCCGGCTTTGTGCGCCGGGCCCAGCCACCGGCGGCGGACGGCGTACCCTACACTAAGGAAGAAGAATGACGTAGGTCGTACGTCGTAGGTCGAAGGTCGTAGGTCGTACGTCGACTGGTGCGGAGAAAGGCCTCAATGGCAGCGCAGGAACAAATCAAGGCGTCCCGACCTACGACCTACGACGTACGACCTTCGGTCGTTGTCGTCGGCGGTGCCAGCGTCGACATCGTGGGGATGGCCGCCGGGCCCGTACAACCGCGCGTGAGCAATCCCGGCCGAGTGCGTATCTCGCCGGGCGGGGCCGGGCGCAACGTCGCCGAGAATTTGGCGCGCCTCGGCCTACGCGTCGCGCTCATGACGGCCGTCGATGCCGGCCCGCTGGGCGACTGGCTCATCGAGCGCACCTCGAACGCCGGAGTGGACGTCACGCAGATCGCCAGGGTCGAAGGGCGAGGACACTATTACGTGGCGATCGAGTCCGCAGGCGTGCTGCAGTGGGCGACTTCCGACATGGCCGCGACGGAGTCGGTCACGCCCGGGGCGATCGATGCGCGCGCCGGACTCATCCGGGCCGCGGAGGCGGTCGTCCTCGACGCGAATGTGCTGCCCGCAACGATCCGCCGCGTCGCAGAACTCGCCGCGGGCCGCCTGTGCCTCTTGCCCGTGTCGGTGGCGAAGTCTCGACGGGTGCTCGACGTGCTGAATCAGTCGTCGATGATTGCGCTGACCGCGGCGGAAGCCCAGATGCTGACGGACCGACCGGTTACGTCTCGGGACGAGATCGTACATGCCGGTCGCCATCTACAGTCGCGCGGACCCGCAGCGGTCGTCATCACGGCGGGTGATCAGGGTATGGTATGGATTGGGAAAGAAACCGCCTGGGCGCAGATCTCACCGGCCGCGGTCGTGGATGCGACCGGCGCAGGTGATGCCGTCGCCGCCGTTTCCATTTTCTGTATGCTGGCGGGAGTCCGTGAGGATCTGGCTGCGCGTCTTGCGGCGGCGGCCGGCGCCTTGACGTGCGGCATCGAAGGCGCCACCCATCCCGGATTGACGCGCGAGGCGCTCCACCGATATGCCGAGCTGGCCGAAAACATTTGATGTCTCCCCTAAGGTCGCGGACGCGCTGACGAGCGCGCAGCCCGTCGTGGCGCTCGAATCGGCTGTGATCTCGCACGGGCTGCCGCGCCAGACCGGAGTGGACACTGCGCTTCATCTCGAGGACCTCGTGCGCGAGGGTAAGGCCGTGCCCGCCACGATGGCGGTGATCGACGGTCGCATCAAGGTCGGGCTGCTGCCCGGCGAGTTCGAGCGGCTGACCTCAGCCGACACGATGAAGATTGCCGGTCGGGACCTGCCGGTCGCGGTCGCCTCCTCCGCCACCGGCGGGCTGACGGTGTCCGCGACGGTGGCGCTCGCGGATTTTCTGGGGATCAAGGTCATCTGCACCGGTGGAATCGGCGGCGTCCATCTCGGGGCCGAGTTAACCTGGGACGTCTCCGCCGACCTGCTCGCGCTCTCCCGGTATCCGGTGGCTGTCGTGTGCGCAGGCGCCAAGGCGATCTGCGATGTCGGTCGGACGCTCGAATATCTCGACACGGTCGGCGTGACCGTCGTCACATACCGGACCGACCGGTTTCCCGGATTCTACATGGAGGATTCCGGGTTGGAGGCGCCCCGGCGTATCGCCGCGCCCGAGGATGCCGCCAGGATCATGATCGTCAAACGTACGATGGGACAGCGCACGGGCCTGCTCATCGCAAACCCGGTCCCGGCCGATGCCGCGCTGCCGCCTCTGCTGGTGGAGGACGCGGTGCGACGTGCCACCGAGCGGGCCCGGGCGGCCGGCGTGCGTGGGGAGGATCTGACGCCGTATCTGCTGGCCGCGCTGAGCGAAATCACCGAGGGCGCCTCCCTGCGGGCCAACATTGCGCTGCTGCGGGCGAACGCGTCACTGGCCGCCCAGGTCGCCTCCGCGATGACCCAGGTTGCATCCTGACCCCAGCCTCACCCGGGCCGGCCCAAAGGAAAGCGATTTCGGGTAGGGGAACACTGACACCGTGCCGGATCATGCCATGACAAGCAGCGTAGAACCGCTGGGAATCGGCGAGCGGCTCCGCAACGCCCGGGAGGCCCGTGGGTGGTCCCTCGCCGACGTGGCCGAGCTGACCCGTATCCGCCCCACGTACCTGGAGGCGCTGGAAGAAGAACAGTTCGACCGGCTTCCCGGCCGGACGTACATGCGGGGATTCCTGCGGACGTACGCCACTGCGCTCGGACTGGACCCCGACGAACTCTTCGAAGCGTACCATCTCGAGTTTGATACATCCGCTCAGCCGATCATGGGCGTGCATTCAGCGGAGGTTCCGATCCGTCCGGCGGCCCGGCCGTCTCCCCTCCGGCGATTCCTGATCCTCGCGGCGCTCGTGGCGCTGGTCCTCGCCCTGATTCTGGGATACATCGGGATCCAGCAACTCCGACGATTCGCCGCGCCGGCGGCCCGGCCCGAATCCTCCTCGCAGCCGCCGACGGCGTCGCCCAAAGGCGCCTCAGCTCAAAGCGAACCTTTGGCACAAAGTCCAACTACGCCCCGCCCACGCTCAGCTGAGCCCCAGCCCACCCCTCTCCCGGCCGCACCGGTGACGGTGGTGCTTCGTGCGGCCGAAGAATCCTGGATCAGGATCTCAGCGGACGGTGAGCGGGTCTTCCAGGGATTCATTACCGCGGGAGAAGAGCGGACCTGGAGGGCACAGCGCACGCTGACCGTACGGATCGGGAACGCGCAGGGCGTTTCGGTGGAGGTGAACGGCCAGCCGGTGCAGCCGCCCTCGCGGCGGAGGGTGTACGAGAGGACCTTCACGGCCCCCTGAAGGGCCAACTGCGGAAACACGGAAACGAGGTAACTAGGAAACGAGTTACCTGTTTCATCGTTTCCGCGTTTCCTCGTTTCCGTCTTCTTATTATGAGAGCCGAGATTATCTCCGTTGGGACCGAGCTTCTGCTCGGTCAAATCGTCGACACCAACGCCGCCTACCTCGGACAGCAACTTGCCGAACTTGGCATCGACGTCTTCTTCAAACAAACCGTGGGGGACAACCCGGCGCGAGTGAGGGGAGCGGTACGCTTGGCGCTCAGCCGGGCCGATGTGGTCCTCATCACCGGCGGGCTGGGGCCGACGGAGGACGACCTCACTGTGGCCTCCGTGGCCGAAGAACTCAACCTCCCACTCGAGCCTCACGCGGAGATCGCAGAGCGCATCCGGCAGTTCTTCGAGGTTCGCGGCCGCGTGCCGACCGAGACGGTGTACAAACAAGCGCTCATTCCCACCGGTGCGCGCGCGATCCCGAACTCGCGAGGCACCGCACCCGGCGTCCACATCGATCAGGATGGACGCGAACTGTTCATCATGCCCGGCGTCCCCTTTGAGATGTACGGCATGATGGAGTCGTATGTGATTCCGCGCCTGCGCGAGCGTACGGGCGGTGTGGTGATCCGGTCGCGCGTCCTGCGGGTCACCGGGGAAGGAGAGTCGACGGTCGAGGCCCGCATCAAAAACCTCATCGGGGGCACGTCGCCGACGATCGCGCCATACGCCAAGCTTGGTGAGGTGCATCTGCGCGTCACCGCCAAAGGGACGCCATCCGACGTCGCTGCTCAGCTCGATGCCGGGGAGGCCGGTCTGCGAGAACGGCTGGGTGAAATGATCTACGGCACGAACGAGGAGTCTCTCGAGCTCGTCGTCGGGCGGCTGCTTGGTGAACGCGCCGCCACTCTGGCCGTCGCCGAGTCGTGTACCGGCGGCCTCGTCGCCAAGCGGCTCACCGACATCCCTGGGAGCTCCGCGTATTTCCTCGAAGGCGTCGTCGCATACAGCAATGAGGCCAAGCGTGATCAACTCGGCGTGCCCGCGACGTCGATCGAGCAGCACGGTGCTGTGAGCGCCGAAGTGGCGGAGGCGATGGCCCGCGGCATCCGGGATCGGGCCGGAAGTACGTACGGGCTATCCGTGACGGGCGTCGCCGGTCCGACCGGCGGCACGACCGCGAAGCCGGTGGGACTGGTGTTTCTCGGGCTCGCGACGGCAGAACGAACGGAACACCGGCGGGTCAACTTCGGCACCGAAGCTGGGCGAAGCGGGATCCGGTGGCTCGCGGCGCAGGCGGCCCTCAATCTACTGCGGTTACACATCCAGCGTTCATGAGTCATCTGCAGCGTGTCTTCGTCGCGGTGCCGCTGGACGATTCGCTGCGCGCCGCCGTGGCGGACCTGCAGCGCCAATTGGAGGACGCGGGCGCGGTGGCCCGCTGGACCCGGCCGGAGCAGCTGCACTTCACCCTGCGGTTTCTCGGCGAGATCCCGCCGGCGCAGGTGGCGCGCGTGAAGGTCGCGGCGCGAGAAGCCGCCACCGGTGCCGCGCCATTTCCGATCAGCCTGCGCGGGCTGGGTGCGTTTCCGAGCTTCCAGCGTCCCCAGGTCGTGTGGATTGGTGTCGCCGACGGCAGGGAACCCCTCCAGGCGCTGGCAGGACGCCTGGGACAGACCCTGGCGAGGCAGCGGTTCCCGATGGAGCCCAAGCCCTTTCGGGCGCACCTGACGCTCGCCAGGGTCAGGAGTACACGCAACTGGGGAGAGTTGGTCCGCGCCCTGGGCTCCTTCAAGGAGATAGAAGTGGGTACCCAGCAGATCGACCGGCTGGTCGTCATCGAGAGTCACCTGAGCCCCAAAGGCTCCTTATACACACCCCTTGAGGAGGTCGCGCTTACCCCCCACGAGAAGTAGTATCACTCTGGTAGCCCAGACGAGTCATTGACAAGCGAACAAATGTTTGGTAGACTGCGCGCGAATCTGACGGGGGGGAACTCGCAATGAACGAAAAGCAGCGCGCGCTCGACCTCGCACTCACGCAGATCGAGAAGCAGTTCGGCAAGGGCTCCATCATGAAGCTCGGCGAGGCATCCAGCCGGCTCCAGGCCGAGGTGATCTCCACCGGCGCGCTGGGGGTCGACATCGCGCTCGGCATCGGTGGCGTCCCGCGCGGCCGCGTGATCGAGATCTTCGGTCCTGAGTCGTCCGGCAAGACCACCCTCGGCTATCACATCATGGCGGAAGCGCAGCGCGAGGGCGGCATCGCGGCATTCATCGATGCCGAGCACGCGCTTGATCCGAATTACGCGAAGGCCTGCGGCGTGGATGTGGACGGCCTGCTGATCTCGCAGCCGGATTCGGGTGAGCAGGCGCTGGAGATCGCGGAGATGCTGGTGCGCAGCGGCGCGGTGGACGTCATCGTCGTCGACTCCGTGGCTGCGCTTGTGCCGCGAGCTGAACTGGAAGGTGAGATGGGGGACTCACTACCTGGGCTGCAGGCACGGTTGATGTCCCAGGCGCTGCGCAAACTCGTCGGCGCCATTAGCCGGTCGCGAGCCATCGTCGTCTTCATCAACCAGTTGCGTGAGAAGATCGGTGTTATGTTTGGCTGCTTTCATTACAATGCGCGAGTCGTCTTGGCTGACGGCAGTACCATGAAGATCGGCAAGATCGTTAATCAGCGGCTGCCGGTCGAGGTGCTGAGTTATGACCCTGCTACGGGAGCCATCCAGACGCGGCGGATCATAAATTGGTTTGACAACGGAAATGCTGACCACTTCCTTCAGTTTGAGGTCGAGGGGGGAGCGCCTGGACGCCGACGCTTCGCCGCAACACCAAACCACCTGATCTTCACTCCCCGTGGGGAGGTACCGGCTGGTCAGCTGCGCCTCGGCGACGAGGTTCTGGCTCTTGTCGAAGATTATCAATTGACCGCCGATCAGCTTCAGTTGCTAGTGGGTAGCGCGTTGGGAGATGGCTCACTCCGCAAGGTGGGTACGCATTCGGCGATGTTTCGCGTGGGTCACGGTGAAGATCAGGAAGCCTACGTTCGCTGGAAGCATTGGATGCTCGAGCCATTCTCGCAGAAACTTGGCCGCGTCGGAAACGGCGTCGGGTTTGACACTATCTCGTTCCCTACGCTAGCCGAGTTCCGCCGGGACCTCTATGAGGCGGACGGGAATCGCACGGTGGCCGCGAAAGTGCTAGATCAGCTCGATGCCCGAGGAGTGGGCGTCTGGTACGGCGACGATGGGTCCTATGGCGGCCACTTCAACCGGTGGGGACGCGGGAAGGCAGTTCTCTATAACAAGTCCCTCCGAGAAGAAGCCCGAGAGCGCGTCATTGCGCTGTTCGACCGGCTTGGTGTCGGCGGGCCGAGAGACGACGGACGGGGTTTTTGGTTCACAGCGGAGCAAACCGCTCGCCTCCACGAACTGATCGCACCTTACCTCCACCCGTCTGTCAATTACAAACTTCACCCGACCCTGCGAGACCGGTGCAACTGGCAACCCGACCTTAGTGACGCCCATCTGAACGGCACGCGGCTGGCGGCGCGACGCCACCTTCGGGCGGTGCCTGCACGGATCACGAAGATCTATGTAAAGCCGCCCACGCGTTCCATGCGGCGATTTGATCTGGAAGTCGAAGGCAATCACACATATCTAGTCGACGGTGTCGTAGTTCATAACTCACCGGAAACGACGACCGGCGGCCGGGCGCTGAAGTTCTATTCATCCCAGCGCATGGAGATCCGGCGCACGGAGAGCCTCAAATCCGGCGACGAGATCAAAGGGATGCGCGCCCGGGTCAAGATCGTGAAGAACAAAATGGCTCCGCCGTTCCGCGAGTCCGAAGTCGACATCCTGTACGGGCAGGGGATCTCACGAACCGCAAGCATTCTCGATGCGGGGGTCGCGCACGGGATCGTGCAGCGTACCGGCACGTGGTTCGCGCTGGGCGAGATGCGCCTGGGGCAGGGGCGCGACAACGCCCGCGACTTCCTCGAGGCCAATCCGGAGCTCGCGCGGGAGATCGATCGGCGTGTGCGGATGACGCTGGGGCTCATCAAGCCTCCGGCGGTGGCGGCGGAGGTGCGGGAAGCTGCGACCGACGCGAAGGAACCTGTCGCCAAGGGCAAAGTCTGAGGCCGTCCTCGCGAGGATCACGCCTCCACAGGGCAGGCTCGGCCACGCGCGCGTCATCCTCGACGACGGCACCGTCTTTCGGATTCGTCCTGCGGATCTTCGTACGCTCGACGTCGCCTCCCACGCCGTCGTGACGGACGATCTGCGCGCGAGGCTGGAACGATGCGACGCCGAGGCGCGCGGGACCGAGATCGCCTTTCGCCTCTTGGCGGTTCGCCTCCGCAGCCGCAGTGAACTCGCGGACCGGCTGCGACGTCGCGGCATCCCTTCGGAGACCATCGAGGAGCTGCTGGCGGACCTGGTGCGGCGCGGCGTCATTGATGACGCGCGATTCGCTGGAGCCTGGGTGCGCGGGCGACTGACCCTGCAGCCGTCCGGGGCGGTGCGACTCCGTCAGGAGTTGCGGAGCAAAGGTGTCAGTCGCGAGATCATCGACCAGGCGGTCAGTTCGGCGTTGTCAGAGCGGGGAGAGAGCGAGTTGGCGCTGGCCCTTTCCGTCGCCCGCAACCGGGCGCCCCGCTACCGCGGGCTCTCCCACGAAGCCGCCTACCGCCGGCTCGGCGCGCTGCTGCAGCGGCGCGGATTTCCCGCGGGGGTGATCGCGCAGGTGCTCCGGAGCGTCGTCGGCCGAGAGGGCAATCTTCAGGGTGTGGAATCCGAAACGTAGATGGTAGAGCGGCGTCACCCATCCATCGATGGATCCGCCGGCCAGCTCACCCTCGAGCTGGAGGCGCGCGAGCGCTCCCGCATGGACGAGACGCCGGCCGAACGCGTCCTGGCCGGACTGAATTCGCCGCAGCGCGAGGCGGTCACGCATGAGCATGGACCCCTGCTGATCGTGGCGGGGGCCGGGACTGGGAAGACCGCCGTGATCACGCGGCGGATCGCCTGGCTGATTGCGACAAAGCGCGCGCGGCCCGCAGAAATCCTCGCGCTCACCTTCACCGAGAAGGCCGCCACCGAGATGGAGGAGCGCGTCGATCTTCTCGTCCCCTACGGCTACACGGATGTGTGGATCAGCACGTTCCACGCCTTCGGGGACCGGGTGCTGCGCGACCACGCCCTGGACCTCGGCCTGACCCCGGACTTCCGCGTCCTGAGCCGCCCGGAGCAGGTGATCTTCTTCCGCGAGCGGCTCTTTGAGTTTCCGCTGGATTACTACCGGCCGCTGGGCGATCCCACCCGCTACGTTGAAGCGTTCATCGCCCTGATCAGCCGGGCGAAGGACGAGGACACGGGTCCGGCTGAGTACCTGGCCTATGCGGAAGCGCTGGTGGCTCAGGCCGAGGCCAGTCCGCACGACCGTGAACTCGCAGATCGCGCCCGCCAGCAGATCGAGGTCGCACGGACCTACGTGAGGTATCAGGAGTTGCTCACCCGAGAAGGGCTCGTGGACTTCGGCGATCTCATCACCTCGACGCTGCGCCTGTTCCGCGAGCGGCCTCAGGTGCTGCGGGCGTATCAGGAGCGATTCAAGTACATCCTGGTCGACGAGTTCCAGGACACCAACTACGCGCAGTTTCAGATGGTCCGGCTGCTCGCGACCGGCGCGTCGCCCAACATCACGGTCGTCGGTGACGACGATCAATCGATTTACAAGTTCCGCGGCGCCGCGATCAGCAACATCCTGAACTTCCTCGACGTTTACCCGCAGGCCACGCAGGTCGTCCTGACCGTCAACTACCGCTCGCACCAGGCGATCCTCGACACCGCGTACCGGTTGATCGGGCACAACGACCCCGACCGGTTGGAGTTCAAGCACAACCTCGACAAGCGGCTGCGGGCGACTGCGCCGCCGGGGCCGGCGGTCGAGCATGTGCACCTCGACACGCTCAGCAGTGAGGCCGACTGGGTGGCATCGAGGATCGCGCAGAAGGTCGAGGCCGCGGAATACCGCTACAAGGATTTCGCCATTCTCGTGCGCAGCAACGTCGACGCCGATCCGTTCCTGCGGGCGCTCAACATGAAGAGCATCCCGCACCGGTTCACCGGCAGCCGCGGCCTGTACAACCGAGAGGAGGTACGCCTGTCGCTGGCGTTCCTGCGGGCGCTGGCGCGCCCGTCGGACAGCCTCAGCCTCTATTACCTTGGTGTCTCATCGCTCTACCTGATTGCGGCCACCGAGCTCGCGAAGTGTCTGAACTACGCCGACCGCAAGAACCGGACCCTCGAGCACGTCTTCCGCCACCTGGATCTCTTTCCCGACCTCTCGGAGGAGCTGACCGCAGAGAGCAAGGCGGCGATCACCAAGCTGCTCGAAGACCTGGAGGAGATGCGTCAGACCGCCTCCGAGCACTCCACCGGCCGCGTCCTGTATGAATACCTGGTGACCCGCACAGGGTACATCCGGCGGCTGGCGAGCTCCGGCATCCCTGAAGATGAAGTGCGCGTGGCCAACCTGGCCAAGTTCTTCGATCTGGTGGGGAAGTACGGCGAGATCGCCGCCTACGATCGCGTGGCGGAGTTCGTCAATCACATGGACGACCTGATCGCGGCGGGAGATGATCCGGCCGTCGCGGAGGCCGACCTCGACCAGGACGCGGTAAATGTCCTGACCGTGCACAAGGCCAAAGGCCTCGAGTTCCCCATCGTCTTCCTGGTCAGTTGTGTGGGGGACCGGTTCCCCACGCGCAACCGTGGCGAGCAGATCTCGCTGCCGGATCCACTGATCAAGGACATCTTGCCTTCGGGCGACTTTCATCTGCAGGAAGAGCGGCGGTTGTTCTACGTCGGCATGACCCGCGCACAGCGGGAACTGGCGCTGACCAGCGCCCGAGACTACGGCGGGGTGCGGCCGCGCAAGGTCAGCCGCTTCGTGCTGGAAGCGCTGGACAAGCCGCACATCGACATCGCCGCGTTCAAGGCGTCGCCGGTGGAGGCGATTCACCGCCACGCGCCGCCGACAGACGGCCAGCAGACGCTCGCGGGCGTCATTCCCGCCGAGCAGCCGATCTCGCTGTCGTACCGCCAGGTGGACGACTACGCCACGTGTCCGCTCAAGTACAAGTACACGCACATTCTCCGCGTGCCGCTGGTGCGCGACCACCGCGTCGTCTACGGGTTCGCGATGCACGAAGCGGTGCGCGAGTACCACCGGCGTAAGGCGCGCCGCCAGCCTATCACGCTGGACGACCTAATCCTGCACTTCCAGCGTGTATGGATCAACGAAGGGTTCATCAGCCGCGAGCACGAGGACCAGCGGCTGGAAGAAGGGCGCGAGGTGCTGGCTCGATTTTACGAGTTTCAGGAGGCCAGCGCCGCAGTGCCGACCTTTGTGGAAGCGCCGTTCTCCTTCCAGGTCGGCAACACTCGGGTCAAGGGACGCTGGGACCGCGTGGATCTTCGCGGCGATGAGACCGTGTTGATCGACTTCAAGACCTCGGACGTCCGCACCGAGAAGGACGCGCACCGCCGGGCCCGCGAGAGCCTGCAACTCGCGCTGTACGCGCTCGCCTACCGCGAGGTCTACGGGACCGCACCGCACCGGATGGAACTGCACTTCCTGGGCCCGCAGCAGGTCCTGGTCGGCGTCGCCCGGCCCGACGAGGACGCGCTGGCCAAGGCCGTCGACGTCATCGAGCAGGCGAGCAGCGGGATCCGCCACCAGCAGTTCATCGCCACACCGGATTACTACAAGGCATGCCGCTACTGTGCGTTCGCCTCGATCTGTCCGTATACGGCGACCGGCGATCCCGAACTCGAAGACACTCAGGCGTAACGTGATCAAGATCCTCCACTTCGCCGATGTGCATCTGGGCCGGACGTTTCAGATGCTCGGGGACAAGGGCGCCGCCCACCGGCGGCAGGTCGAGGCCACGTTGCGGGATGCCGTGGCGCTGGCGGTGCGGGACCGGGTCGATCTCGTCATCATCGCCGGGGATCTGTTCGAGGGGCGCAAGCCGAGCCGTACGGCCCTGGAGGTTGCGCTCCAGGAATTCCGGACACTCGCCCACGCCGGCATCCGCGCGGTCATTATCGCCGGAAACCACGATGCGAATGAAGACGGCCGCGTCCCGTACGAAACCGATCTCCGGCAGGCGCATCCGGGCCTGATTTCGTTTGGGCCCGAGGTTCAGACCCATCCTTTTCCGGATCTAGATTTGCTCGTCATCGGACAGTCGGCCACACCCGGTGCGCCGAACAGTCCTCTGGCTGGGTGGCCGCGGGGACGCACCACGCGGTTTGCCGTCGGTGTTGCCCACGGCTCGGTCTACCGTCCGGGCCAGGTGGAGGGGGATGGGCTCATTCACCCCCGGGAGATCCGCGAGGTGAACCTGGATTACCTCGCCCTCGGAGACTGGCATTCGGCCGCAGAGGTGTGTGCGGCTCCCGCGACGGCATGGTACGCAGGCGCGCCGGAGATGCTCACGGCGGCCGACGAGGGCGCAGGGCACGTCCTGCGGGTGGACATCGCCGGTCCCAACCAGGCGGCGGTCACACCCGTGCGTGTGGGGCGCCGCCGGTACCAGCGCCTGGAGATCGACGCGCAGCAGACCGACGATCAGGTGCTGCGTCAGATGCTGGCCGAGCGCGCCGATCCGGATCTGATGTGCGACGTCGTGCTCACCGGGCTGCTGCCTGTTGACCGGATCCTCGCGACGGAAAGCCTGCGGCGAGATTTCTCAGATCGGTTCTTCCGGTTCCGCGTCGAGAACCGCAGCCGCACCCGGCTGGACGACGAGGCGCTGGCGAAGTTCGGGAAGGAGACGGTCCTCGGCCGGTTCGTTACGCTAATGCGCGATCAGATCGACACCGCCGACGGCGCACACCGGCAGGTACTGGAAGAAGCCCTGCAGGTCGGCGTCGCCGTGCTGCAAACCGGGGAGGTCCCCGGATGATTCTCAAGGCGCTGCACCTGCGGCGGTTCCGAGGCCTCGATCACGCGGCCTTCACGTTCGCCCGCGGCGTGAACGTGATCGTGGGACCCAACGAAGCCGGCAAGTCGACTCTGCGCGCGGCTCTCCGGACCGCTATGTACAGCAACCCGGCCACCGCGTCTCCAAAGGTTGTCGAAGACCAGACCTGGGGCGCGACCGAATTGCCCGTCGTTGTTCTGGAGTTTGAAGTCGACGGGAAACCGTTCATTCTCACCAAGGACTTCAGCCAGCGCAAAGCCAGCCTCACAGATTCCTCGGGCCGGCCATGGGAGCAGTACAAGGTAGTTCAGGAGCGCATGGGCGCGGCGCTGGGCCTGGCCACCGAAGCGCTGTTCGACGCTACGGCCCAGGTCGTGCAGGCGGAGTTGGAGCGGACGCACCTCAACAGCATCGCCAAGGAGCTCGGCCAGAAGGTCAGCGGAGCGGGGGAGGACGTCATCACTGCGATCCGCCGGCTCGACCAGGCAGTCAAGGACCTGGAACGGGGGACCAAGGGGCTGGCGAAGGAGCCGGGGCTCCTTCGGTCCCTGGAGGAACGCGTCAAAGCGCTGCAGGCCGATGCCGAACGGCTGCGTTCCGCCGGGACCGAACTTGAACGGAAACAGCAGGACCTGGCGCGCGTCCGAACCGAGCGCGCGGCTCTGGCCGAAACGCTGGCGACCACACTCGCCCTGCTGGAGGCCAATCGCGGCCTGCTCCGGTTGGAGAGTGATGCCGCGGCCCTGCGGCGCGAGGAAGCGATGCTGGATGAGAAGGTCGGCAAGATTGAAACGACCTTGAGCAGGATTGCAGAACTGGACAAGGCCCTGGAAACCGCCACCGCTTCGGGAGTCATCGAAGAGGAGACCGTCCAGGCGCTCCGCCTGCGCAGGGAGCGCATCGCAATGAAAGGAGCGGACGCGGCCGCGCTGCGCGCTCCCGAGGCAGATCGTCAGACCGTCCCATCGGGAAGGCGCAGTGTACTCGCAATCATCGCGGCAGGACTCCTCATCGCAGGAGCAGCCGCGTATCTGGCAGGGCTGCGCGTCCCGGGCATCGCCTCTGTCATCGGCGGGGCGCTTGCCGCGGGCGTGGCGTATGCTTCAGCCCGACGGGCCACCGAGCTGCTCCGCCTGGCAGAGGCCCGCCGGCTGGACCGGCAGACGCGACTCGCGACTGTCGAGGCCGAGGAGGCGCAGGAGCGGGTGGAGTTCGCCGAGCACCTGCAGCAGACCGGGTGTGGGTCGCTGCAGGAGGCGGAGCAGCGGCTGCGTGCCTATCGAACGCTGGCCGACGACCGGCGGCGCGCCGCGGACCTTCTCGCCGCGCTGCGGGAAGGATCGGCCGACGAAACGATCGTGGATCGACGGAACACGCTGCGTAGAGACCTGTTTGTCATTGATGAGCGTCTGAATGCTCCCGACAGCACGCAGCGTCGGCTCACGCCGTTGGAGTTCCAGTCCCATGAGCGCGATGCCGAGCGGCTCGCGAAGGACGTCAGCGCGGTGGAAGAGCAGGAACGCCGCCTGGGATGGGAAGTCGAGCGGCTGGCGTACGATGCCGAAACCCTCGCGTCGCTCGAAGAGCAGGCCCACGAAGCCGGCGAGGCACTCGCAGCCGCGCACAACAGGCTGGCCGTCTACAAGGCGGCCCTGGACGGCCTGACAGAAGCGCGGCGGCAGGCGGAGGTGGAGTACCGCCAGATCGTGGAGACCCGCGCAAGCGAATACGTACAGATTCTGTCGGAGGGCCGCTACAAGCGGTTGCAGGTCGAGCGGGGGTCGATGAAGGTCGTCGTGTGGTCCGATGAGGCGGGCGGCTGGGTTGAGCCGAAGGAGCCGCACCTCAGCCGCGGAACCGTGGATCTCGTCTACCTGAGCGTGCGCCTGGCCCTGGTGGACGTTCTGGCAGGCGGCAGGCACCCGCCGCTGCTCCTGGATGATCCGTTCGTCACCTTCGACGACACCCGTCGCGCCGCCGCGGCCAGGCTCCTGAAAGAACTCAGCCGGACGCACCAGGTATTTCTGTTTACCTGCAACCGCCACTTCGATGCCGGCGCCGAGCTCGTGATCGAACTGCCGCTGGCCGCAGCGATCCCGCAGGCCATAAGTGAACCGGCCGCCCGGACGGTTTCTCGCCCAGAGGCCGAGGTTTCCCCGGTGGGCCCGCTCTGGGATCAGTCCCCGTAACATAAGTTTCCTGCTACAATATTCCAAAGCGCCGGACTCCGGCGCTGATATACGTTCTGTAGAGGTGACAGCGCGCGACGTACGCATTCTGACGTAACGGCCACGGAGGTGACCCGCCATGCCGTCCGATACATTCGTCACGGCAGCGCTGGCGGGGTTGATCGCCTTCCTCCTTGGATATCTCCTGCGCAGGTACGTCGCCGAGGCGCGGATTAAGTCGGCCGAAGAGGCCGCCCGACGGATCATTGAAGATGGGCACAAAGAGGCCGAGGCGAAGAAACGTGAAGCGATCGTTGAGGCCAAAGATGAGGCGTTCCGGCTCAAGCGTGAGTCCGAACGCGAGATCCGCGAGCAGCGAGCCGAGGTCCAGCGTCTTGAGCGACGGGTGGTTCAGCGTGAAGAGTCCCTCGACCGCAAGTCCGACAGTCAAGAACAGCGTGAACGGGCCCTGGCCCAGAGGGAGCAGGAGCTAGTCAAGGCGCGAGAGGATGCATCAGCCCTCGCCGCGCGTCAGCAACAGGAACTGGAACGGATTTCCGGTCTCACGGCCGAGCAGGCCCGCGAGCAACTGCTCAAGCAGGTCGACGAGCAGGTCCGCAGCGACGCTCTGCAGATCATCAAAAAGGTAGAAACCGAGGCCCGCGAGGAAGCCGACCGCCGGGCCCGGGAGATTATCGCCCTCGCCATCCAGCGAACCGCCGCGGACCACACCGCGGACATGACCGTTTCGGTCGTCCCAATTCCCAACGATGACATGAAGGGCCGCATCATCGGCCGCGAGGGACGCAACATCCGCACGCTCGAAGGCCTCACCGGCGTCGACCTCATCATCGATGACACGCCCGAAGCCGTCACGCTCTCGTCCTTTGATCCGATCCGGCGTGAGATCGCCAAGCTCGCGCTCGAGAAGCTCATCGCCGACGGCCGCATCCATCCCGCCCGCATCGAGGAGATGGTTGAAAAGTCCCAACGGGAGCTCGACCAGCGGATCCGTGAGGAGGGCGAGCGGGCGGTGTTTGAGGCCGGCGTGCACGGGCTGCACCCCGAAGAGATCAAGCTCATCGGCCGGCTGCGCTTCCGGTACTCGTACGGTCAAAACATCCTCCAGCACTCGGTCGAGGTCGCGCTGCTGGGCGGGCTGCTGGCCGGCTATCTCGACGCCGACGTGCAGATGGCCAAGCGAGCCGGGCTGCTGCATGACATCGGGAAGGCGCTGACCCACGAGGTCGAGGGGACGCACATCGCGATCGGTGTGGACATCTGCCGCCGGTATCATGAGCCGCCCGAAGTCCTCAACGCGATCGCGTATCACCACGGCGAGGAAGAGGCCAAGTACATCGAAGCGATCATCGTCGCCGCCGCCGATGCCATCTCCGGCAGCCGTCCGGGCGCGCGCAAGGAGACCGCGGAGATGTACATCAAGCGCCTGGAGAACCTCGAGCGCATCGCGACGTCGTTTGCCGGCGTGGAGAAGGCGTACGCCATCCAGGCAGGCCGCGAAATCCGCGTGATCGTCAAACCGGCCGAGGTGGACGACATCACTGCGCAGGCCCTGGCGCGGGACGTGGCCAAGAAAATCGAAGAAGAACTGGAGTATCCTGGCCAGATCAAGGTGACCGTGCTTCGAGAGACTCGGGTCATCGAGTACGCAAGGTGAAAAGACACGGGAGCGATTCCCCGTTCCCCGTTCCCGGTTCCCGTCGTTGATGCGTATCTTGGTCGTGGGCGATATCACCGGGAAGCCGGGGCGGCGCATCCTGAAGGAGACGCTGCCCCGGCTTCGCCGCGAGCACGGGCTCGCGCTTGTGATCGCCAACGGCGAGAACGCGGCCGCGGGCGCCGGCATTACCGCCGAGATTGCCGAAGAGATCCTGGCCGCCGGGGTCGACGTGATCACCGGCGGCAACCACATCTGGCACCAGCGCTCAGCGTACGAGCTCCTCGACAGTCATACCCGGATCCTGCGTCCGCTCAATTTTCCTCCGGGCGCGCCGGGACGCGGGGCGACGGTGGTGGAGAGCGGCGGTGGCGCGCCGGTGGCCGTCATGAACCTGCAGGGGCGCGTGTTCATGCAGGAACTTGACGACCCCTTTCGAGCCGCGAGGGCCGAGGCGGAGCGATTGCGGGATGAGACGCAGGTGATCATCGTCGATTTTCACGCTGAGGCAACGAGCGAGAAGATTGCGCTCGGCTGGCATCTCGACGGCCTCGTCACCGCTCTTGTTGGCACGCACACGCACGTGCAGACTGCGGATGAGCGTATCCTGCCCGGCGGCACCGCCTACATCACCGACGTGGGGATGACCGGCCCGCGCGATGGCGTCATCGGCATGGATCGCGAGATCATCCTGGAGCGGTTTCTGACCCAGCTGCCCGCGCGCTTTGAGGTCGCCACAGGCCCAGCGCAGTTCAACGCCGTCCTCATCGACGTGGACGAGCAGACTGGTCGCGCGCGATCCATTACCAGGATTCAGGAACACGACTCGCAGAATGCGGATTGACCTGCACACCCACACGACGGCGTCAGACGGGCTGCTGTCCCCGGAGCAGCTCGTGGACATGGCAAGGAATGCCGGCGTGCACGTGCTCGCGATATGCGATCACGACAGCACCGACGGGGTGGATGCCGCCGTGGCGGCAGGGATGCGGCTGGGCGTCGAGGTCATTCCGGCCGTGGAGATCAACACCGACGTGGACCAGGGAGAGGTCCACGTGCTCGGCTACTTCATCGATCATCGCGAGGCGTGGCTGCAGGAGTTTCTCCGCAAACTGCGCAACGGCCGGCTGCACAGAGCGGAACGGATGGTTGAGAAGCTCAACGCGCTCGGCATCGAGGTGGATTTTGCACGAGTGCGGGCTCTCGCGCAGGGGGCGGTGGGTCGGCCGCACGTGGCCTGGGCCATGGTTGAGGCGGGGGCGGTCAAGAGCGTCGAGGAGGCGTTCGACCGGTACATCGGGCGCAGTGGCCCGGCTTACGTCGAGCGCATGAAAGTCACCCCGGAGGAAGCGGTGCAGGTGATTCTGAGGGCCGGGGGCATCCCGGTCCTGGCACATCCGGGGTGGGGCGTGCAAGATGCCATGATCGCTTCGCTGGTCGATGCTGGTCTTGAGGGGATCGAGGCGTATTATCCAGAGCACACGCCGGCAATGCAGGCACACTACCTTGCACTGGCCAAACAGCACAACCTCCTCGTGACTGGCGGCACTGACTTTCACGGCACCAACCTGGCGACGAAGACGCCGATCGGAGGACAGTTCGTGCCGGCTGAGGTAATTGACAAGCTGAAGGAGCGGCATCTGAAGAAGAAGCCGGCAGTAGGGAGGTATCCATGAAGTGCCCCAAGTGCGGGACTGAAAATCCACCCGGCAAGATCGTCTGCCGGAACTGCGGCACCCGCCTGCGGGTCCAGACCGGCGGTCAGGCCGCGGTCAGGTGGACCGACGCGGAGTTGATGACCTGGGTGCGGGCGGATGTCCGGCGGCTGCTCGCCGTCAGCTCGATCGTGATCACACTCGGAGTCATCATCGGCTACGCTTTGCGGTGAGGTGAGGCCGGTGGATTTCGCTTGTTGCGTTAGATAGATATGGCGGCGGATCTCAGCAGGCTTCCGTCGGTAGAGCGCCTCGCGCAGCTGACCGAACAGCGCGCGGCCGGGAAATACCCCAGGCCCTTGATCGTCGCCTGCGCTCGAGAGATCGTGGATGCGGCTCGGGCGCGCCTGCTCAGGAACGAGTCTGCAGATGTCGCGCCGGAAGCCCTCGCTCTCGACGTCGCATCGCTCCTTCAGCGTCGAACGGCCTCGACACTCACCCGCGCGGTCAATGCCACGGGCATCATCCTCCATACCAATTTGGGACGGGCGCCGCTCAGCGAACGAGCTCGGGCAGCCGCGATGGAAGCGGCGCTCGGCTACGCCACGCTTGAAGTGGAGCCCGAGGGCGGTCGCCGCGGATCGCGTCACCAACACCTGGAGCCGCTCCTGACTCAGGTGACCGGCGCCGAAGCCGGAATCGCGGTGAACAACAATGCGGCCGCCGTGCTCCTTGCGCTTTCCGCTCTCGCCCAGGGCAAGGAGGTCATTGTCTCGCGCGGGGAACTCGTCGAAATCGGCGGTTCCTTCCGGCTTCCCGAGGTGATGGCGCAAAGCGGCGCAGTATTGGTCGAGGTCGGGACCACGAACCGGACCTACAGCCGCGACTATGAGCGAGCGATTACGCCCAATACAGCGCTGCTCCTGAAAGTTCACCGCTCGAACTTCGTGATCGACGGGTTCGTGCACGAGGCGTCGATCGACGACCTGGTTGACCTGGGCCGCCGGCACGGCATCCCCCTGATGTACGATGTCGGGAGCGGCTGTCTGGTCGATCTGAGAACGAAAGGGCTGCCCTACGAGCCGGCCGTGCCCGAGGCGATCCGCGCAGGTTGCGATCTCGTGACTTTCAGCGGCGACAAACTGCTTGGGGGGCCGCAGGCCGGCGTGATCGTCGGCCGGGGAAGATACCTCGAGCGCATCCGGTCCCATCCGCTGGCCCGCGCAGTCCGCATGGACAAGCTGGACATCGGCGCGCTCGCCGCGACCCTTCAGGACTACCTGGATCCCGAGCGCGCCTGGCAGACCGTGCCGGTTCTGAAGATGTTGGCCGCATCGCCCGAGGAACTTCGTGCATCCGCAGAACGGATGCGCCAGTCTCTGGCCGGAAGGCTGCCCGCAGGATGGCAGTCCGAGGTCATAGCCACGACCGCCGAAGTCGGCGGCGGCTCGCTGCCTGAAGCACACCTTCCGTCGTTTGCGCTTGCGATCCGCACACCGTCCTCACCCGACCGCCTCGAAACTGCCCTCCGGACACACACGCCCCCGATCTTCGCCCGCATCAGTCAGAACACTGTCCTCCTTGATGTGAGAACGCTCTTGCCGGGAGATGACGCGACCATCCTGGAAGCGCTGGGCGGCATCGCCAGTAAATTGTGAATGGTGAATCGTGAATGGTGAATGGTAACTACGTATCACCCTCCACGGCACTTTCCATTCACTATTCACCATTCACCATTCACGGTAGTTAGGGTATGCGTCACTTTGTCATCGGGACAGCGGGTCACATCGATCACGGCAAGAGCAGAAGAGAAGCGCCGGGGAATGACCATTGATCTCGGGTTCGCCCACTTCGACCTTCCAAGTGAGCGGCGAGTCGGCATCGTCGACGTCCCCGGGCACGAGCGGCTCATCAAGAATATGCTCGCCGGCGCCACCGGGATCGATCTCGTGCTGTTCGTGGTGGCCGCGGACGAAGGCGTCATGCCGCAGACGCGCGAGCACCTCGATATCCTGCGCTATCTGCCGGTGCACACGGGCATTGTCGTGCTGAACAAGATTGATCTCCTTTCCGATGGCGACTGGCTTGCGCTCGTGAAAGACGACCTGCGGGCGCTGACCGCAGGAACATTCCTCGAGCAGGCACCCGTGCTTGAGGTTTCCGCGAAGACAGGGGAGGGGATTCCCGTCCTGATCGAGACCATCGACCAGATGCTGGATCCCATTCCGGCCCGGTCCGTTGATGCTCCCGTCCGGCTCCCGATCGATCGCGCATTCGTAATGGCAGGCTTCGGTACCGTGGTCACGGGAACGCTGTGGAGTGGTCGGATCTCGGCAGGGAACGTGCTGGAGATCCTTCCGGAGAAAATCCAGGTCCGCGTACGCGGCGTGCAGTCGCATGGGCAGGAGGTCGGCGCAGGTCTGGCCGGATCGCGAGTCGCGGTCAACCTGGTTGGTATCGAGAAGGAAGCGATCCGCCGTGGAGACGTGCTGGCGACGGCCGACGTCTTCAAGCCGACCGAACTCATGGATGTCCGGATCCGGCTCCTGCCCGGAGCCCCGGCGCTGGCCCATCAGGGCCGAGTGCGACTGTACCTCGGGTCAGGCGAAACGATTGGCCGGGTCTCTCTACTGGACCGGCAGCGCCTCGAGCCAGGCGAGACCGCCATCGCGCAGGCCCGCCTCGAAACCCCGATGGTCGCGGCAGCCGGTGACCCATTTGTGCTTCGACGCTACTCGCCCATGACGACGATAGGAGGCGGCGAAGTGCTTAGTCCGCACGCGCCGAAGCGGCGCCCCCTGGCGGAGAGCGTCAAGGCGATCGAGGAAGCGACATCCGGGCTCGCTGCCAGGCTCGAAGACGTGCTCGTCAACGTGGGACGCACTGGCGCGACAACTAATGAACTAGCCCGTGAACTGGCCGCCGGCAAGACCGACGTTGAAAGTCTGATTCGCGAAATGGAGCCGGCCGGTAAGGTAATTTCGGTTCGCGGACGTCTCTTCCATGTGCAGGCCGTCCAGGATGTCGCTGCCGCCATCAGGCGGGAAATCGACGTCCATCATGCCGCCGCGCCCTGGCGGCCGGGGATTCCCAAAGACGAGCTAAAGACGAAAGCCTTTGTCTCCGGTGACAACCGGTTGTACGCTCACGTCCTCGATGAACTGATCGCGGAGGGCGAGTTCGAAGATCTCGGGCTATTCATCCGGCGAAAGGGGTTCGTCCGGCAGTTATCGGCCGATGATCTCCGCCTCCGGGACCAGATTGCCGCTGCGCTGAAGCGCGGACAGTTTGCTCCACCTTTGCGCGGGGAGCTCGCGGCATTCATGCCGGGCAGAGATGTCTTTGATCGGATCTTTCAAACGCTGCTTGACGAGGGCCTCGTGGTCGAAGTGGGAGACGGCGTAGTCTTCCACCGTGACCCGCTAGAGGAGATCAAACGAATCACGGCGGCCGAAGTGGCGGAGAAAGGGAGCGTGACCGTGGCATCGCTGCGTGACCGGCTCGGCACCAGCCGGAAGTTCGCGTTGACCGTCCTCGAGTACTTCGATACGATCAAACTTACTCGGCGCGTTGGCGACGCCCGAGTGTTGCTACAGGCCCATTCGACGAGAGGTTCGTGACTTTGCAGAGGGGACAGGGCTGTTACCGTTCCCCGTTCCCCGTTCCCCGTTCCCCGTCGTCATGCGGAGGGCAGTGGGGGCTGGTGCCCCTTCCGGTCTTCAAAACCGGCGGGAGGCCGGTCGGTCTCCGGTAGGTTCGATTCCTACAGCCCTCCGCCAACTCCGCTCCAGACAGGGGGATTAGCGAATCTGGCCAACAAGAATTCGGTGGTTGCGTATGGGAGTTCCGGCAGTCTGGTTGCCTCGTGGTTGCGCCGAGGGGTGAGCCGGCCACCGACCCATTTGCGCTCAACCCCCGCCGGATTTTCTGCCTGAGCCGTTCGTACTTCTGCCGCAATCCAGGCGCGTTCTCCCAAACTTCCCTCCCATCGACCTGCCTCTGTATCGTTTCGCTGATAACAGGGTGACGGTTGCGCGTCATGTTGACTGCCCGTGGCCGTCTGTAGTACATTAACCGTATTACAGGCTTCCCAGGGGAGGCGTCATGCCTACCAGCGTGCGACTCGACAGGAAAACAGAGGCGGTCGTGCGGCGGTTGGCGCGGCAAACGCGACGTACGAAGTCCGAGGTGATCCGCGAGGCGATCGCCCGGATGGCGGAGCAAGTCGGCGGCCCGCCACGTGGTGATAGCGCCTATGCGGCCGTCGAGGATCTCCTTGGCATCGCCCACGGCGGGCCGTCGGACCTGGCGCGGCGGGCGGACAAGGCGTTCCAGGACCTGCTCGTGCATCGGCAGGCGCCTCGATGATGATCCTGATCGACGCCGGGCCCCTCGTGGCGCTGTTACACCGGGACGATCAGGACCATGCCCGGTGTGTCGCGGCGCTCAGAAAGGTGCGCACCGTTCTGACCACCACTTGGCCCCCACTGACGGAAGCAATGTACTTGCTGAGCTTCTCGGGCCAGGCGCAGGATGCGTTGCTCGAAATGGTCGAACGCGGTGCTCTGCGGGTCCTACCGATCGATGAGTCTGACATCCCGAGAGTCCGTGTACTGATACAGAAGTACCAGGACCTGCCGATGGACCTCGCAGATGCGACGCTGGTGCGTGTGGCCGAGCGCGAAGGCATCCAGGAGGTGTTCACGCTGGACCGCCGGAACTTCACTACGTACAGGGTCGGTCGCCGCGCCTTTACGATTATTCCATGATCGCTGTGAAACCGCGCAGATGAGCGCTGGACCATTTTTGTTTTCTCGGGATCACCAGATCCGTAGATTGAAAGGAGAGCCGTCGCCGTGAGCGTGAGAACCCTCGTCGTTCTGGCTATCGCGCTGGTGTTCTGGTTCGTGCCGAAAGCGCTGGGTCTGTACACCGACTGGCTGTGGTTCGCCGACCTGGGCTTCGCCGGCGTCTACCGCACACGGCTGCTGACCCAGGCGGCGCTGTTTGCCGTGGGCGGGGCCGCGTCGCTCGTTCTCCTGTTGGGCAGCGCCGTGCTGGCCAGGCGTCTGAGCGACCGGGCAATCGGCCAGGTGGAGCTCCCCGGCAGCGCGCAGGTCCGCGCCATGGCGCGACCGTTCCGCGCCGCGGTTCTCGGCGGCAGCCTGCTGCTCGCCCTGATGATGGCGGGATCGCTGGCCGCGCGGTGGCCGGAGGTGCTCCGGTTCCTGCGTCCCACCGCCTTCGGGACGGCCGACCCGCTGTTCGGCCGAGACGTGGCCTTCTATGTTTTCACCCTTCCACTGTACCGGCTCGTGCAGGGGTGGCTGCTTGCGGCCGTCTTCTTTGCGCTGATCGTTGCGGCAGCCGTCTATGTCTTCAAGATCGTGCTGCCCCAGGTTCCAATCGAGGCGCGCGACGACGCGGCGTCGTGGCCCCGTCCTGCAGGAGGCGCGCTCTTCTCCCGGCCGATGCGGGCGCACCTTTTCGGGCTGGGGGCCGCGGTCCTCGCCCTGGTGGCCTGGGGACAGCGGCTCAGCATCTACGAACTCGTCCATTCGCCGCGCGGCGCGGCCTTCGGCGCCGGGTTTGCCGACATCCACGCCCGCCTGCCGGCGCTGTGGTTTCTCGTTGTGCTCTCCCTGCTGCTGGCCGCCGTGCTGCTCGTCGGCGTCCGCCAGCCGGGAGTCCGCGTTGCGGGGTACGCCGCTGGAGCGTGGGCGGCAGCGGCGATCCTCGTCGGCGTGCTGTATCCCGGGCTGTTCCAGCGGTTGATCGTCCAGCCGCAAGAACTGGAACGCGAGCGTCCCTACATCGACCGCACCATTCGCCTGACGCGCCAGGCCTTCGCCCTGGATCGCATCGCCGAGGTCCCGACGGCAGGGGAGGAGATGGTCACCGCCGAGGAGATCGCTCAGCGCCCCGCGACCATTGGAAACATCCGCCTCTGGGACCCCGAGCCTCTGCTCACCACGTACAACCAGATCCAGAGCATCCGGCTGTACTACGACTTCGTCAGCATCGACGTGGACCGCTACACGATCGACGGCCGGTACCGCCAGGTCATGCTCGGCGCCCGGGAACTGGCGCCCCAACGGCTGCCGCCGCAGGCCCAGACCTGGGTCAACCGGCGCCTGCAGTTCACCCACGGCTACGGGGTGGCCATGAGCGCGGTGAACGAGGTAACCCCGGAGGGCCTGCCCACGCTCTTCCTGCAGGACGTGCCGCCGCGGGGGAAGATCCCGATCGACCGGCCGGAGCTGTACTTCAGCGAGCGGGCCACGGACTACGTGATCGTGCGCGCGCGGTTCCCCGAGTTCAGCTATCCCAAGGGCGAGGAGAACGTGTACACGACCTACGATGGCAAGACCGGCGTGCACATCGGATCCCTGGGCCGGCGTCTCCTCTTCGCCTGGCGTTTCCGCGACCTGAACATCCTCCTCACCGACGCCATCACGTCGCGCAGCGTGATCCTCTACCATCGCAACGTCAGGGAGCGGGTGGCCCGGCTGGCGCCCTTCCTGCGCCTGGACCGCGACCCCTACGTCGTCGTGGCCGACGGCCGCCTCTTCTGGATTCTCGACGCGTACACTTACAGCAACCGCTATCCCTACGCCCAGCCGCACCGGGAGGGGTTCAACTACCTGCGCAACAGCGTCAAGGCCGTGGTGGACGCCTACCACGGCACGGTGACGCTGTACGTGGCGGAGCCCGCAGACCCGCTGATCCGCACCTACTCCAGGATTTTCCCGGGTCTGCTGCGACCGCTGGCAGAACTGCCGGCTGCGCTGCGGGCGCACCTGCGGTACCCGCAGGACTTGTTCGCGGCGCAGGCGGAAATGTACCGCCTCTTCCACATGCAGGATCCCCGCGTCTTCTACAACAAGGAAGATGTCTGGGTGCTCCCCGAGGAGATCTACATCGACAAGCCGCGGGAGATGGCGCCGTACTACGTGATCATGCGCCTGCCGGACGCGCCCCGCGAGGAGTTCATGCTGATTCTTCCCTACACGCCGCCCGGTAAGCAGAACATGATCACCTGGCTGGCGGCGCGCTCCGACGGTGAACACTACGGGAAGCTGCTGGCGTTCCGCTACCCGAAGGACAAACTGGTCTTCGGCCCGATGCAGATCGAAGCCCTCTACGTCGAGCCGATTTACCTCCAGGCCGAGCAGGGCCGGCTGCCGGAGATGAAGCGCGTGATCCTGGCCAGCGGAAACCGCGTGGTCATGGAGCCGACGGTGAGCACGGCGCTGCGCGGGCTGTTCGCGGCCCCGCTGCAACGCCGGCCTGAAGCGGAGCGGGCGCGACCGCCCGTTGACAGCGGCGCTGCAACCGATCCGGTTGCACTGCTGAGGGCGCTGCAGGCGCGACAGGCGCGGATCCAGGACGAACTGCGCGCGCTCGAGGCCGACCTGCAGCGGCTGCTGCAGGCGCTTGAGCGACGGTAGGGCGGGGCAGGGACGATTCGAGCAGGATTCGGCAGCGAGGATTCCGGTGCTCAGGGCCGTCGCGCTGGCGATGATCCGTCGGCTGCGGGGCGAGGGCTCGCCGGTCAGATCGGTGGCAGAACGGTAGGCCAGGCCATTGCCGGAATCCCCGGAAATCTGCTAGCCTAAAGCAGCACCTGGAAGGTTGCGCGGTGGCGGGCAGGCTGCCGCAGTTGCGTGGCGGTCCAGCGCGGATGGGGCGCTGGACCGCTTTTGTTTGTGCGCCCCGTTGAGGAGGCAGACAGGACCGCCGTGGTGAGATCGGCCAGGCAGGGCACCGGGGGCCCCGAGCGCCTCGAGGCGTCGCTGAACGCCTTGCTCGTGCATTACCTCCTGGAACGAGCGCCGGGGCCGCTCCGGCGGTTTCGCGTCGTTCAGGAGGGAGACCTGATCCGTCTCACGCTGTCCGTCATCCGCAGTCCGTTTGAGGACCGGCTGCGCCGCACGCCCCAGGGGCGCGCCGCCCTCGCGTGTTGGGAGCGCGACCTGCTGGTCGACCTGGGCCCGATGATCTGGACGGCGGTGGAGGAGCACACAGGGGCGGCCGTGGTCGGAGGATTCGAGGTGGTCACGGGCGAGGACGGCGATCCGACGCTGCTGCTGGAGCTGGAGCCCCGGCAACGCACTGATCGCGTCGGCGCGTAGGATGGCCCGGGGGCGGCCATGCCGTACAGATCCAGTATGACCGACCACGTCGAGCGGCGCAGGACCAAAGGGCAGCTGGAAGCGGAGATCAGCGAGGCGATGATGCAGTTCCAGCGCGAGCAGATGGGCCGGGGGCCGGATGAGGCCAAGAGCTACATCCTGGGCGACCTCATCCTCGTCCGCCTAAAGAACGTGCTGACGCCGGCCGAGCGGGAATTGCTCAAGACGAACGAAGGGCGCAGGCTGATCAAGCAGATGCGCAACGAACTCCTGGAAGGCTCCCGTCCCGCCCTCGAGGCGGTGATCACTCGCGTGACCGGCTGCCGGGTCGTGAGCCTGCACACCGACATTAGCACGCGGACCGGAGAGCGTCTCATCGCGGTGACGCTGGACCAGAACCTGGAGGAGCAGCTGCGGTGACGCCGACGATTCTGCTATGGGTGGTGTTCAACCTCTTCGTCCTGGGCATGCTGGCCCTCGATCTCGGCGTGTTCCACCGGCGCGCCCATACGGTCAGCCTGCGGGAGGCGGGAGTCTGGACCGCGATCTGGATCGCGCTGGCCCTGGTGTTCAACGTCGGGGTGTACATGTTCCGCGGCCCCGAGCCGGCGCTGGAGTTCCTCGCCGCCTACCTGATCGAGAAGTCGCTCAGCGTCGACAACATCTTCGTCTTCCTGGTGATCTTCACGTACTTCGCCGTGCCCGCAGCCTACCACCACCGCGTGCTTTTCTGGGGGATCCTGGGCGCCCTGATTACGCGGGCGATCTTCATCGCCACCGGCCTTGCGCTGCTGAAGTACTTCCACTGGGTGATCTACCTCTTCGGGGCCGTCCTGATCTACACCGCGTGGAAGATGCTGACGCAGCGCGAGACTTCCGTACACCCCGAGCGCAACCCCGTCCTCAAGGTCCTGCGCCGCCGCGTCTCGATCACTCCCGGGTACGAGGGGCACCGGTTCTTCGTTGTGCGGGAGGGGCGGCGCCTGGCGACGCCGCTGCTGGTGGTCCTGGCTGTGATCGAGAGCACCGACTTGGTGTTCGCGGTGGACTCCATTCCTGCGGTCATCGCTATCACGCGCGACCCGTTCATCGTGTACACCTCCAACGTTTTCGCCATCCTGGGGCTGCGCGCGCTCTACTTCGTGCTGGCAGGCGTGATGGATCTGTTCCACTACCTGCGGTACGGGCTTGGGGTCATCCTGGCGTTTGTCGGCGTCAAAATGATCGCGAGCGACGTCTACAAGATGCCCATCACCGCGTCGCTGGCGGTCATCAGCGCTGTTCTCGCCATTTCGGTGGCGGCTTCAGTCGTGCGCAACCGCGTGCTGGCGCGTCGCCAGGTCGTCGCGGAGGAGGCGGGCTCAGAGTGAGCCTGTGAGTCCCTCGTAGCCAATAGAACAGGAAGGTAGCGCGGAGCTCGGTGACGAGAGTCGCGCCGCGGTCCAGCAGGCGGGCAGCGCTGGGCCGCGTTCTGTTTGTGAGGCCTTATGGCCAGCAGGAGAGGTGTGAGGAGAAGCGTGCTGATTCGCAACGTCGATTATCCGGAGCGGTTCATCCGCATCGTCGTGGGGCTGGTGCTCGGCAACCTCGGGTTCGCCAACCCCGGCTTCGCATGGCTGGAAGGCACGGACGCGATCCAGGTTGCTGCGACATCAGTGGGGCTGTACCTTGTCCCCACCGGGTTGTTCGGGTTCTGTCCGCTCTACCTGCTGCGAAGACACCCGCCGAGCGGCCGGTGACCGGGAGATTCTCCTGTGGCTGAGTCCATACCGGGATCCGGAGCCGGTCGCTCGGCCTTCGCTTTGGGGTGCTTCTACAGGTGCTGCGTCAGAGAATCCTCCTCTTCCGCCTCTTCGACCAACTCACAGGCATCACCACTACCTAGTAGAAATCACGCTAGAGAGCAATAGCCGAGCTACCTTGTGATGCTAAACCGATAGGGGAAGAGTCTCGCCCTCCGGATCTGACAAATACACTCCAGGCTGTTATCCCTATCCTGGCTGCGACGCGTCCTCCGTATGGCTCTTCAGTTCCGGTTGCTTCGTGGTTGCTTCACCCAGCAGTTTGCGGCAGGCTACGGGAGGATTCGGCAGGACGTACCAGGCATAGGCCTGTCTGAAGGCCGCATCAAACAAGGAGTTCACAGCGAGCCATAACGGGGGTCATCAGGCACATTCACTCCGACTCTCTTCAAAACCGGCGGGAGGCCGGTCGGTCCCCGGTAGGTTCGATTCGCACAGCCCTCCGCCATGGTCGAGTCGATCCGCTCCGGTACATGGCGATGCCACCCGTCTTCTGGCCTAAGTCCAATTTCCCCGTTGAAATTCGACGCAGCTTAGTGTAAGATTTACTGTAAGGTCAACCGTATGAAATACGTACCGGTAGAGGAAGCAAGGAAGCAGCTCGGCCGGCTCGTGCAGGAAGTGCGCGAGGAGGGACCTGTCACCATTGGGCGGCGCGGAAAGGATCAGGCGGTATTGCTGTCCGATACCGAATACGCCAGGCTTCGACGGGCGGAGGATGAGGCCGCCCGAGCTCGATTCGCGGCCGCCCTGGAGGCGATTGGCCTAGAAGTTCGCCGCCGCAAAGTTCCGAAGGGCGCAGTCAATGAGGCCATCGGTGCGACACGCCGGCAGTGAAGGAAGTTCTTGATACCAACACGATCGTCTCAGCAATCGGTTGGGAAGGGCCACCGCGGCGGATCCTGCTGGCGCTGCGATCGGAACTCCATCGATTCATCGCATCGCCTGAGCTTCTAGAAGAACTTACCGCAGTACTTCAGTATCCTCGACTCCGGGTTCTCGCAGCACATCCGTTGTTACCGGAAATTCTGGCCTGGCTGCATCGGCCCGACCATATCGTCTATCCGCGGGAGCGAGTTGTCGTGGTCACGGCTGACCCGGCCGACAATCTCGTTCTCGAGGCGGCTGTGGCAGGAGCGGTGGATGCAATCATTTCAGGGGACCGTCACCTGGTCGATTTGAAGCAATTCCGGGGGATCGAGATCATGACACCGGGGAGATTCGAACGCCTCCACCTTTAAGCGCATCAGCCTGCAACTATTCCTTGGGCTCAATGTTTTCCGGCGCTCCAGGCTCCGATACGGTAATCGCGGCCGTCTGCGACTCGCCCGTACGAAGGGACGCCGTGACGGTGATGGCATATTGCGCCCCCGGGACCAGCCGCGACGGATGGAATTCGTATTTGAATCGTCCGTCCCGCCTCGCGGCCGTCACGTATCGCTCCACCTGGACCTCTTGCAGACCTTCGCGCAAGGTGATCGTGATGGTGACCTTTGTCCCGGGCGTGGTCGTCCCCTCGATCATGAACGGCGAGGAGACAACCGCCCCGTCGGCAGGGGCCGTAACGATCAATGGGAGCGAAGAGTGGGGAGGAGGGGTCGGGCGTCCGCCGCCCGCGGTTGCGCCGGGCACAGCCGCGCGACCAGGCGGCTCGCCGGTGCCACGCGCGTACTCCACCGGCGCAGTGCCTTCAATGAACGCTTCGGACCTGGGATCTTTGCAATCGTTCGTCGCCAGCAGGCCTGTCTCCCCGCAGACCGTCACCACCGTGACCCCGGGCGGAATCACCCAATCATCGGGTGGCAAATCCTTCGTCGCTACCTTCATGAATGCCGCCCAGACACGTGCGGGGACCGTCGCACCGACGACCTCGTTCATCGGCGAGTTGTCGTCGTTGCCGACCCACACCGCCGTGACCAGCTGAGGCGTGTACCCGATGAACCAGGCGTTGCGATAGTCGTCGGTCGTCCCGGTCTTTCCCGCTGCGGGACGGCCGATCGCCGCACCCTGCCCGGTTCCTCGAGTCATCACACCCTTGAGGAGGTCAGTCATGACATATGCGATCTCGGCGCTCAACGCCAGCTCCTGGCGCGGTTCGCGCTCCTCGAGTACCTGGCCCGAACGGTCTAGGACCGTCTTGATGGCGATCGGCTCCGCGCGCACGCCGAGCGCGGCTAGCGTCCCGTACGCGGAGGCCAGCTCAAGCGGGGTAACGTCATTGGTGCCCAGCGCCAGAGAGAGGTTAGGCTCAAGTGGACTCGTGATCCCCATGCGCTTCGCGTAGGGGATCACCTGCGCTGGCCCGAGCTCGGCCAGCGTCTTGATCGCGGGAATGTTGATCGAGTGCTCGAGCGCGTAACGCATCGAGACCGGACCGCGGAATTTTTCGTCGTAGTTCTTTGGTTGCCATAGCGGTTCGGGGCCGGGAACGGTGTACTCAACAGGCGCGTCATCAATGATCTTTGTCGGGGGCATGCCGGCGGCAAGCGCAGTCAGGTAAATGAACGGTTTGAAGGACGAGCCGGGCTGACGGCGGGCCTGCCAGGCGCGGTTGAACTGGCTCTCGCTGAAGTCATAACCGCCGACGATCGCGCGGATGTGCCCCGTGCGCGGCTCAATCGCGACCAGGGCTCCCTGGGTCACGCTCAGATTTTGCTTCCGGGCGCCGTCGATGCCCTCGCGGATCGCGACCTCGGCGGCAGCCTGCATGTCGAAATCGAGCGTCGTGTACACTCGTAGCCCGCCATTGTAGACTTGATTCTCGCCGTAGCGCTCCAGCAGATATGGCAGGATGTACGAGACGAAGTACGGCGCGCGGATGCCGACCAGGCCGACGTTCCGCTCCTCAGCCAGACGGATCGGCTGTACCACGGCAGCCTGAGCCTGCTCATTGGTGAGATAACCCAGCGCTGCCATACGACGTAGCACAATGACCTGCCGCTCTTTGGCCAGGGCAAAATTCTGGTACAGAGAGTAGATCGACGGGGCACGGATCACGCCGGCCAGCAGCGCGCTCTCGGCGAGGTTAAGATCCGCGGCGGGTTTGTCGAAGTAGACGTGAGCCGCCAGCCCGACCCCGTGGGCGCCATGTCCGAAGTACACCTGGTTGAGGTAGCGTTCCAGGATCTCCTGTTT
>JACPRY010000123.1 GCA_016193565.1 Armatimonadota bacterium | reverse complement strand
TCCTATTGAGATTCGCCGTCGCAACTTCATCGCGAAGGACAAATTCCCGTACACGACGTGCACGGGGCTCGCGTACGACAGCGGCGACTATGCGCAGTCGCTTCAGGCGGCGCTCAAGATGGTGGACTATGACGGGTGGCGCGAGCGGCAGCGCCGCGGCCCCGCAAACGGAAAGTACATCGGCATTGGCGCAAGCACGTACGTCGAGATCTGCGGGCTGGGGCCGTCTCCCGTGGCCGGCGCCGTTGGCTTTCAGGGTGGCCTGTGGGGCAGCGCGATCGTGCGCGTCCATCCGACCGGCAAAGTCAACGTCTTCATCGGCGAGAAGCCGCACGGACAGGGAGAAGAGACGACGTTTGCCCAGGTCGTGGGGGATGAACTCGGCATTCCGATTGAAGACATCCAGGTGATCTACGGCGATACGGCGGTCACCCCGATGGGCTGGGGCACCTACGGCAGCCGGACCACTGCCGTCGGCGGGGCGGCCTGCGCGGTCGCGGCGCAGAGGGTGGTGGAGAAGGCGCGCAAGATCGCCGGGCACCTGCTGGAGGCCTCTGAGGCGGATATCCTCTTTGAGGACGGCAGATTCTTCGTGAAGGGCTCTCCTGATCGTGCTAAGACGTTTCAGGAGGTTACCCTGCAGGCGTACCTGGCATGGAACCTGCCATCAGGGCTCGAGCCCGGGCTGGAGGCCTCCGCGTTCTACGATCCGCCGAACTTCACGTATCCGTTTGGGGCGCATCTCTGTGTGGTTGAAGTCGACGCAGAGACGGGCAGCGTCCAGGTGCTGCGCTACGTGGCCGTTGACGACTGCGGCAGGGCGATCAATCCCATGATCGTCGACGGGCAGGTCCACGGCGGAATCACGCAGGGGGTGGCGCAGGCGCTCTCTGAGGCGGCGGTGTATGACGAGAACGGCCAGCTGCTGACCGGATCGATGATGGACTATGCCGTGCCCAAGGCTGCTCAGGTGCCCACCTACGAAACGGCGCGCACAGAGACGCCGTCGCCCCACCACCCGCTCGGGGCAAAGGGGGTGGGCGAGACCGGGACGATCGCCGCAACGGCTGCTGTGGTGAATGCGGTGATGGACGCGCTGCGGCCGCTCGGCATCCGCCACCTGGAGATGCCCCTGACGCCGGCACGGATCTGGAACGCGATTCAGGACGTAAGGGCGAAGGGAGGCGCGTCATGATTCCTGCACAGTTTGAATATCACCGGCCTGCCTCGGTGTCGGAGGCGCTGCAGCTGCTTCGATCGCTGCCCGACGCGAAGCTGCTCGCCGGAGGCCACAGCCTGCTGCCGATGATGAAACTCCGGCTGACCAGCCCGGCGCATCTGATCGACCTGGGCCGGATCAAGGATCTGCGGTACATCAAAGAGTCGGGATCAGCGGTCGCGATTGGTGCGCTCACTACCCACTGGACGATTGAGTCCTCGCCGCTGGTGCAGCAGAAGCTCCCGAGCCTGGCTGAGTGCGCCCGCAGTATCGGTGACGTTCAGGTGCGCAACGTGGGGACGATCGGCGGGAGCCTTGCGCACACCGATCCGGCGGCCGACTATCCGGCGGCCATCCTGGCGCTGAACGCCGACCTTGTGGCCGAGGGTCCCCGCGGGCGACGGACGATCGCCTCCGGCGAGTTCTTCACAGGCCTGTTTTCGACCGCGCTGCGGCCTGATGAGATTCTCGTCGAGGTGAAGATGCCGGTCCTTCCGCCGCGCACCGGCAGCGCCTATCTGAAGTTCCCCCATCCGGCGTCGGGATTCGCGGTGGTGGGCGTGGCGGCCGTCCTGACCCTGGATAGCAAGGGTCGATGCGAGCAGGCTCGGATCGGGATCACCGGGGTCGGCCCGTTCGCGTATCGACCCCAGCGCACGGAAGATGCCCTGCGCGGCGTGGCGCTAGATGACAAGACGATCGCCGCGGCTGCGGATAAGGCGGGCGACGGCGTCGACGTGAATGAAGACATCTTCGCCTCAGCCGACTATCGTCGCCATCTGGCGCAGGTGTTCACCAGGCGAGCCATCAAGGCCGCCCTGCAGCGGGCGAGATAGTTGACAGAGAGGAGCGCCTTGGACAAGAAACTGGAGATCCGGATTGAGTACTGCGCGGAATGAGGGTACGAGGGTCACGCCGCCCGTGTGGCGGAGGAGCTGCTCTCTGAGCACGCTGAGGACATCTCGACCTTGACGATCGTGCCGTCCTCCGGCGGCCGGTTCGTCATCATGGCGGGGAACACGCAATTGTTCAACAAGAAGGAGGTCGGACGCTTTCCCAACAAGGGCGAAGCCGCCCAGGCACTGGCGCGCGCCCTCTGAGGTCTCGAGTCTAATCGTACGTCCCACCTACCGTCCCGTCCACACGTGCTGCCCCTTCTCGAGAAACGCCTGCACCGCGCCCCGGAAATCGGCGCTCATGTAGCAGGCCACGATGAGGTCGTCCCCCTCGCCGGCCCCAAGCCGCCGGCGGGCCTGCAGGCGGCGGATGGCTTCCTTCGTGGCGCGGAGGGTGAGCGGCGCCAGCTGCGTGAGTTCGCCGGCCACTTCGCGCACCCGGGGTTCGAGCCGGTCGCCTGGAATGATCTCATTCACGAGGCCCAGATGCACTGCCTCGTCCGCGGAGACGAGCCGGGCCAGCATGATGAGCTCTTTGGCCCGGGCCGGCCCGGCGAGGTCGAGCACACGCGCGTAGTTGTTCATGGAGAGACAGTTGCCGAGCGTGCGGGCGATGGGCGCGCCCATGCGCAGGTCTGGGGTGGCGAACCGGAAGTCGCAGGCCGCGGCGAGCGCAAGCCCCGCGCCCACGCACGCGCCGCGGATCATCGCGATGGTCGGTTTGCCGATACGCTCCAGCCGGTCGATCACGCGCTCGATCCGCTGCTCATACCCGGTCGCATCCTGCGGCGTGCGGAACGACCGGAACTGCTCGATGTCGGTGCCGGCGACGAACGCCTGCTCGCCGGCGCCGGTCAGGATGAGCACCCGGATTTCTTCGTCCGCGTCGACGCGCTCGCAGCACTCATAGAGCCCGTCGTACATCCGCCAGGTGAGCGCGTTGCGCGCCTGCGGACGGTTGAAGGTGACAAACGCCAGCCGGCCGTCCTTCCGGAAGAGCATCTCATCGGATGCGGGTGCAGACACGTCGGTTCACCTCTCAGGTGCATCTCGCACAGATATGACGCCATCGACCGCGAGCCGGCGAATGGCATCCTGATCGTAGCCGAGTTCCTCGAGCACTTCAGCGGTGTGCTGTCCGAACAACGGAGCGGGCCGGCGGATCCGGGCCGGCGTGGCCGAGAACTTCACCGCCGGGCCGAGCTGGGTGATCCGCCCGCCGGCAGGATGCACGACCTCCTGGACCAGGTCACGCGCGCGCACGTGCGGATCGGCGAAGACCTGAGCGTAGTTGAGGATGGGCCCGCAGGGGACGTCGGCGCGCTGGAGCGCGTCGAGCCAGTAGGCCGCGGGCTTCGCCGACATCGTGTTCTCGATGATGGAGGCGAGCTCGCGTCGATGAGTGACCCGGCCTGCGTCGGTGGCGAACTCGGGGCGCTCCAGCAGGTCCGGGTGGCCCACCGCCCGGCACAGCCGCTCCCAGGTGCGCTGATTTGCCGCACCGAGCGCGATGTGCCCATCGGCACAGCGGATCGCCTGATACGGCGCTGACATCCGGTGCGCTGAGCCCGTGGGCTGCGGAATGCCCCGGCCGGACGAGTACTCCGCGGCTTCCCAGACCGACAGCGCCACACCTGCGTCGAGTAATGAAGTGTCGATGTGCTGCCCAGATCCGGTCCGGCCTCGATGAATGAGCGCCGCGAGGATGCCGTAGATGGCGAAGAGCGACGCGCCCAGGTCGGTGACCGGGATCCCGCACTTCATCGGCGGCAGTCCCGCATCTCCGGTCACCGACATGATGCCCGACATCGCCTGGGCGACCAGATCGAACCCGCCGCGCGACGCGTATGGCCCGGTCTGCCCGAATCCTGAGATCGAGACGTACACGAGCCTCGGGTTGATCGACGAGAGCGATGCGTAGTCGAGGCCAAAGCCGGCGACGACCGCGGGCCGGAAGTTCTCCACAAAAACGTCGGCGGTGCGCGCCCGGCCATCTGCCGCGTGCTGTCGCCTGACGGCGGCTCCACCTTGATGACGTCGGCGCCCAGATCCCCGAGCAGCATCGTGCAGAACGGTCCGGCCATGACCTGACTGAGATCGATGATCCGGATGCCTTCGAGCGCGCGCGGTGTGTCCTCATTCATTGACTGTTTCACCTCTCGCGGGCGACTTGGCTTCGTGTGCAAGGACTTCCTGCACGGGCGTGCGAAGACCACCTCTCAAGATGCCCGGCCGTCATTTCCTGCAGATCCCTGGCCCGACCAACGTCCCCGATCGCATCCTGCGCGCGATGGACCGGCCAGTACCGGATCACCGCGGCCCGGAACTGCCCGCGCTCGTCGCCGAGATCCAATCCGGTCTCAAGCAGATCTTCCAGACGACGCGCGGGGAGATCATCCTATTCCCCGCATCCGGGACGGGCGGCTGGGAAGCCTCGATCGTCAACACATTGAACCCCGGCGATCGCGTCCTCGCGTTCAACATCGGCCAGTTCAGCCATCTCTATGCCGAGTGCGCCCGCGGCTTCGGCATCCAGGTGGATGAGGTGGAACTGTCGTGGGGTCAGGGCGTGCCGGCCGATCTGGTGCATGAGCGCTTGAAGCGGGATGCCACTCGCAGCTACGCCGCTGTCCTGGTCGTGCACAATGAGACGTCGACCGGCGTGACCTCCGACGTGCATGCCGTCCGCGAGGCGATGACCGAAGCGAATCACCCCGC
>JACPRY010000094.1 GCA_016193565.1 Armatimonadota bacterium | reverse complement strand
GAACGGTTGAAGTCGAGGTGGGACGCGCCACCGTGGAGCTGGTCCTGGGGCCGTACGAAGATCTCTGGCAACTGGAGGAAGGCTCCGCTCGCCTGCTCCGACAGGTCGCGGAGATCGCGCAACAGTTGGGGATGCGCGTGCTGGGGTTTGGGATTCAGCCCCGCACGAGAGCCGCGCCGGCCCTGATGACGCCCAAGCGGCGCTACATCCAGCTCGCGCGGGCGGCCGGTCCCGCCTGGTGGCGCTTCACCACGACGGCGGCCGACCAGATTCATGTGGACATTGCCCAGGCGGAGATCGTCGACGCCGTCAACACGCTCAACCTCCTGTCGGGTGTGCTGATTGCGCTCACGGCCAACTCTTCTGTCTATGCGGGTCGGCCGGGCCGCTACCTCTCCGGACGCGAAGGGCTGCTGGCCACGCTCGGAGCGAACCGGACGGGCATGACGCCCGGCCCGTTCAACTCGGTCGAGGAGTTCGTCAGGTACATCTGCCGCTATCGGTGCTACGTCCTGCGGCGCGACGAAGATTTCCGCATCTACAACCGGCCGTTTGAAGATTACGTTCAGGAGCACGGTCCCGACCTTGATGCGTATCTGTGGCACGAGCACTACACGTGGAACTCAGCCCGCCCGCGGGCCCACAATTCAACGGTTGAAATCCGTCCTGCCTGCCAGCAGCCGCACGACGAGCCGCTGGTCGTCGCCGCGCTCTCGCTCGGGTGGGTAGAAGCTCTGGCAGACGTCCGGGCATTTTTCGAGGATGCGCTTGCTGAACCATGGGCTGCGATGCGGCGCTACCGGCGTGATGCGGTGACTTTCGGGCTGCGGGCCAAAGAGCCGGTCAGGGGTATCGTGGAGGACGTCCTACGGATCGCGGAGGTCGGGCTGCGACGGCGTGGACGGGGCGAGGAAAAGTTCCTCAGACCGCTTTGGAACCGCCTGGCGGACCGCGCGGCCCCGGGTCACCGCGCCCGTGAACTCGTTCGATCGCAGGGGGTCGCGGCTCTGATCGATGCGGCTTCCTATCAATTGTGATGCGATGTTAGGATATCACTGAACAGTTTCAGGAGGCTACAATGACGGCCGCGCCTGTTCACCTGGGCATCATCAACGGGTACCCCCAGCAGAATCAGGAGGTCCTCACCCGCGCCGGCATGTGCAGCGCCCACGGGCTGTTCGAGCGGACGCTGCGCCAGATCCGGCCGGACCTGCGGTTCGAGTTTGAGATCCTCTGGCTGGCTGAGCCGGCGATCCCGCTGCCCGAACGGAAACGAATCGAGGAGTTTGACGGTTTCCTGTGGACCGGATCGAACCTCACGATCTACGAGAACGATCCGCGGGTCAGGCGGCAGGTCGAGTTTGCCCGCTCTGTCTTTGAGGCGGGTCGTCCTCAGTGGGGCAGCTGCTGGGGGATCCAGATCGCTGCCGTGGCCGCCGGCGGGGAGGTACGAGCCAACCCGCGCGGCCGGGAGATGGGGTTCGCCCGAAAGATTGTGCTTACTGCTGAAGGCCGCGCCCATCCGATGTACGAAGGCAAGCCTCAGGTCTTCGATGGCTTCATCTCCCACCTGGACGAGGTGATCCGACCGCCGGATGGCGTAGCCTGCCTTGCCACCAACGCCCACACCCCTGTGCAGGCCCTCGAGGTGCGGCACGGCCGCGGCACTTTCTGGGCCACGCAGTATCACCCCGAATACGACCTGTACGAGATGTCGCGCTTAATCGCAGCCCGCGGTGACGCTTTGATCCGCGAGGGGTTCTTTCAGGATCGCGCAGCGGTGGACGCTAAGGTTGAGCGGATGGAGGCGCTGGCCCACAACCCCGACCGCAAGGACCTGCGGTGGGATCTTGTGATCGGCGACGACATCCTCGACGACAGCCTGCGTCAGTGCGAACTGCGGAACTGGCTGGAGAAGGTTGTGTTGTCGGCGAGAGTGGGGACCGTGCATTCCGGCCGCTGGAACTCCGGCTCGTGACGCGGCAGATTATTAACCACGCTGCCGTCCTCCAGGCGGAGCCAGGTGCGGAATGACCGTTCGCCTTCAGCCCAACGGATGACGCGCGCCCCGCGCAGAAACCCGTCCCGGCCGTATGTCTGGTAGCCGCTGGCCCTGCCGTAACACAGCCGGATCCCGTAGCGCTCACCTTCGAAGTCGTTGATGTGATCGTGTCCGACGAAGGTTCCCATCACACCGCCCGCCTGGTGCAACGCGGCGAAGAACCCCGTGTTGATGCGGGGACAGCACACGGCCTCGTGCTTGTGACCGTGGCACGTCGAGAACTGCCAGGTCTCGTCGTATTCGGGCAGCGGAATGTGAAAGAACGCCAGCGCGGGAAGCGGCGCGTCGTGCTCGTCTCGGAGGCCACGCGCGACCTCAAGAAACCAGTCGATCTGGTCCCGCCGGATCCAGCCGTACCCGCCGACCTCCGTTTCCGCATAGCCGTTAGAGTCAAGACAGTAGAGTGCCAGCGCGATGGCGTCCCCTCCGGCCGCGCGGACGCGAAGCACGTAGTTGCCCACCCCGGACACGTCCGCCGGGCCAGGTTCAGACAGGCACCACGCGCAGGACTGCTGTACCGCCATTAACTGCTTCCGGTCCAGCGTCCCTTCGTCGTCGTGGTTGCCGAGCACGGCCGCCCAGGGAATCTCCCGTGCTTCGATCGGGGCGACGGCCGCCCGCCAGGACTGAGCCGGGTCGCGGGCTCCGCTGCCCTCGATGACATCGCCGGTCAGGAACACCAGATCAGGCTGCTCCAGATCCAGCACCCGCGCCATGAGGGCACGCGTCTGCTCGTCGGCCGGTTCGCCATTGTTCCAGTGTGTATCCGTGAATTGAACGATGGTGAACGTATTGTCGGCGCGAAATCGCAGGATGCCCTGGTGGGCCATTCACGTACTCGCCCGGCGCCGAAGGAGTTCCGTTGCCATGCCCATGGTGACGGTGAGCAGGATGAAGACCACCGAAATGGCGTTAATGGTTGGCGAGAGTTCCAGCCGGACCGTCGTGTAGATCCGGATGGGAAGCGTGATCTCGTTGCCGATGAGGAAAAACGTGGTGTTGAAGTTATCGAAGGATAGCAGGAAAGCCACGACGCACGCCGCCATGACGGCGGGGCGCAGGAAGGGCAGCGTGATCAGCAGCACGGCGCGCAGAGGGGTGGCGCCGAGGTCCTGGGCCGCCTCCTCTAGAGAGCGGTCGAACTTCTGGAGGCGGGCTGCGGCGATGAGCAGGACGAACGAGGCGATGAACGACGTCTGCCCGAGCACGGCGGTCGCCAGTCCTGCCTGAACCCCCAGGCTGTCGAAGAAGATCAGCATCGAAACACCCAAGATCACCCCGGGCGTTACCAGCGGCGAGAGAACTAAGGTGTAGAGGAGGTTCTTGCCCGGGAACCGGTACCGCACCAGCAGGAAGGCGGTGATGACGCCGATCGGCGCTGCGAGAGCAACGACGGCTGCGCCGACGACGACACTGTTGGCGACCGCGCGCAGCAGCAGCGGGTCAGCGGCGATCGCCCTGAACCATCGCAGGGTAAAGCCCTGCCAGGGGAACTGCGGGAGCGCGCTGTTGTTGAAGGCCAGGATGCCGACCACCGCCAGCGGGACGTACAGAAACGACAGGAAGACTCCCAGGTACAGCAGGTAGGTTACCCGGGCCAGCACGCGTGTGGTCATGACGCCTGAATCACCCGGCGGACGGCAATGCCGAACAGGCGTAACACGCCCACCACGAAGAGCATCGAGAGAGCCAGCAGGATGAATGAGAAGGCCGAACCGAGGTTCCAGTTCAGCGCGTCATAAAACCGCCGGTAGATCAGCTCCACGAACCAGAGAGCCCCCTTGCCCCCAAGAAAGGACGGCACCACAAAGGTGCCGACGCTGAGCATGAAGACCATGATGCCTCCCGCCGCGGCCCCTGGAATTGCGTGAGGGAGGATGATGTGCCGCAGCACCTGCAGCCAATGCGCCCCGAGATCCTGGGCGGCTTCGATGAGGGAGGTGTCCAGGCTCTCCAGCACCGCGTAGAGGGGGAAGATCATGAAGAGCATGTAGGCGTAGGTCATCCCTATGACCACCGTACTGTCGCGATAGAGGTGCGACACGGGCTCCTGCATGAGGCCCAACGCCTGGAGCACCTGATTGAGGACGCCGTGCTCGGTGAGAATCAGCACCCACGCATACGTGCGGACGATCTCGTTGACCCAGAAGGGGATGAGAATGAGGATGAGCAACCGCCGGCGCCAGGAGCCACTGGCCAGCTTGGCCATCGCGTATGCGACCGGGAAGGCGACCAGGAAGGACACCAAAGTGATGACCACGGCCGAGTAGAGGGTCTTCAGAAAGACCTTCCAGTACAGCGGGTTGGTCACGAAAGCATGGTAGTTTACCAGCGTGTGCACGTCGGCTTCCGTACCGACTTGCTCAATAGGAAGGTTGAAGCGCAGCGAGAGGTCGAGCATCTTGAACTGGGGGATCACGAGCAGCAGCAGCACCCACAGGAGGGCTGGCAGCATCAGCACCGCAGCCGCGGCGGCTGTGCGGCGAGGCATCACGCGCCTCCGTCGGGGAGCAGGTAGGCGTCATCGGCGGAAAACGTGACGACGACCGCATCCCCGACTGCCGGCAGGACGGTCCTGCCGAGGTTGGGAATGACGACGGCGACCTGGCGCGCGGTGTGGAGCCGCACGCGCATCCGCACCATTGGGCCTTCGTAAAAGATCTCCTCCAGGGTGCCGCGGAGCGCGTTCGGGCCGCTCCCGCGGTCGTCGCCGGCGGTGCACTGCAGCTTTTCAGGGCGGATGAAAATAAGACCCGAGCGCCCAGCCTCCATCCCTTGGGGATTGCGGGAGACCAGCCGCCCCTCGGGGGTGTCCACGACCACGCGTCCTGCGTCCTCCCGCGCGGTCCGGCCGGCGATGGCATTGTTCTCGCCTACAAAGTAGGCGACAAACCGCGTCTGCGGCTGCTCGTAGATCTCGGAGGGGGTGCCGATCTGCTCGATTCGCCCCCGGCTCATGACGGCCACCCGGTCGGACATGGCCAGGGCCTCACCCTGATCGTGGGTGATGTAGATGAAGGTGGTGCCGACGCGGTGCTGGATCGCCTTCAGCTCCTCCTTCATATGCTCGCGCAGTTTGAGGTCCAAGGCGCCCAGCGGCTCGTCCAGCAGCAGCACCGTGGGCGCGATGATCAGCGACCGGGCGATCGCCACGCGCTGCCTCTCCCCGCCCGAGAGCTGATCGACGCGCTTGGGGCCGTAACCTGAGAGGTTGATGAGCTCGAGCTGGGCAGCCACCCGCCCGGAGATCTCGCCCTCGGAGACGCCCCGCATCCGCAGACCGAAGGCAATATTGTCGTAGACGTTCATCAGGGGAAAGAGGGCGAGGTGCTGGAAGATCAGGCTGGTGGGCCGACGGTTGGGAGCCACGCCTCGCGTCGGCTTCCCGGCGATCAGGATCTCTCCCTCGCTGGGCTCGATGAAGCCGGCGATCATCCGCAGGATGGTCGTCTTGCCGCACCCGCTGGGGCCCAAGATCGAGAAGAACTCGCCCCGGTGCACGGCCAAAGAGACCCCGGCCACTGCGGTGAGGTCACCGTAGCGTTTGGTGACGCCTACAAGTTCGACGTCAACGTCCCGCTGATCCAGTTCAGGCACGGACAACCAGAAAGCAAACCGGGGAGGGCGAGGGGCGCCCTCCCCGGAGGCGGCGCTAGGCTGCCTTCAGGCGATCCACATACCCGGCAAACATGTCCAGCCACCAGGTATGTTCGATGCCGTACCACCAGAGGTTCCTGATGTCCTTAGGTGAGAACGACTCTTCGTACTGTTTCTTGATGGCGGGCTCCAGATGCGCGGCCGCACCTTCGACCGCGGTGAAATAGGCGCTCTCTTTCGTGAATGTCGCGGAGTTCCGCGGGTCGTACATGAAGTTGATCCAGGCGTAGGCCGCGTCGAGATTCTTGGCCCCCTTAGGGATGGCGAAGCCGTCCATCCAGGTCATCGCCCCCTCGTTGGGCGCGGTGAACTTAATGGGGTTGCCGGCGCGGTCGAGCTTCCAGCCGGTGCCATCCCAGGTTTCGGCGATCCAGACCTCCTCGGTGCTGAGGAGCTTTTCGATCTCCGCCGCCGTGCTCCAGTAAGTCTTCACGTTCTTCTTCTTGCTGATCAGGAAGGCCAGGATCTTGTCCAGGATCGGGCGGGCCTTGGCTTCGCTGACATAGACATCACGCATCCGGTTGCCCAGACCCATCCACAGGCCAGTCGAGACAAAGACGTGGAAGGTCGCGCGGTAGGTAACGCGCCCGGCAAACTCGTCCTGATGAACGGCACCAAATGACTTCGGCCGCTTGGCAACTCTCTTGGTGTTGTACGAGATGCCCTCCGTGCCCCAGTCGAACGGCAGCCCATAGCGCTTGCCCTTGGACATGCCGCCGAGCTCCTCTGAGGCCTTGACCATGCTGGGGATCACGTTCCTGAAGTTGGAGATCTTCTTCTCATCGATGGGCTGGTAGAGCCCGAAATCGAGCGCCGCAGGAATGAGCGTGACCGAAGGCTGCACAAGATCGAAGCCGGTCGCCTTGGTCGCCCTGAGCTTGCTGATCAGCTCGCCGTTACTGGCGTAGAAAGTGACCTTGGCCTTGAAGCCAGTCTGCTTCTCGAACTTCTGGATGATAGAAGTTGGGGCGTATCCTTCCCAGGTGAACAGGTTAAGCGTTTTGGCCGCCTGCGCAGTCGTCTCCTCGGGCCAGAGCAGGTGGCGGCCGAGGACTGCTGCGGCTCCGGCGGCGACACCGGCCTTCAGGACCGTGCGACGTGAGAGTTTCGCTTCCAAGAACCTCGACCCATAGATGCTTTCCGACATGATCCCCCTCCTCATTGACAAAATGATTGCGAGCGTTCGCTTATGGGCGCAACCTAGATTTCGCGCCCGACAAAGGGCAGTCCTCCCCCTGCGACGAGGCAGATGTCCGCCGGGAGAATCGAGCAGGTGTGAACCGCACCACTGACGCTGCCGTGGGGAGTCAGCGGGAGAGGATCAGTGAGACGGGTATGACTCGCCCGGCGACAACGGTCACGACGGCAGAGGCCGTTCCTATTTCCGGTGTTATCACAACGCTGAGCCTGTAGTCACCGGGGATGAGATCGACGAACCCAAACCAGCCGGAGCCGTTAGTGCGGCGAGACGCGACGAGGGTATCGGTGCCCCCGTTGTAGAGATCCACTCTGACCTGATCGGCCACGGTCCCCTCCGGGGTCCTCAGTGTGCCGTGGAGGTGACCCGTGGACGGCTGCAGCTTCCAAGGCATGATCGGGGTGGACGCCGGAACGGCGAAGAGCGGCATGCGCGCGAAGTCGTAGTCGCTCAGCAGATCATATTCGCTGGACTGCGTAAGGGCGCGCGTGAGTTCCAAGCGACCCTCTTCCGGTTGCCGGCGCCGCTCGTTGACGAGGCGATCCGGCGCCCGATACGAGAATCCCACCCAGCCTTGCGCGCGGTTCCCTGCGAGGCTGGGGGAGAGCGCGTTGCGGATCTGCGAGAGGCTGTCCTCGATCGGGTTCAGGTACAGGGCCGTGCCGATCACGGCGTGGCGGTTATACTGGTGATCCTTGATGAAACCGCTCCACTCTTCGTACATCGGGCGCTGGTTATTTGCGTCCGTCGGTTCCTGCCGGCGCCTGTAGTTCATCGGGATGTTGAGATCCAGGATGCCTTCCTCCATCCAACCGCGCCAGTCCTGGAGCACCTCGAGGTAGGGCCGCGTCTGCGTCCACTCTGCTGCGTTCTCGGACATTGACCCATAGGTGATCGTATCCGCGCTCACGCGCACGTGGGGCTTGATGGCGTAGGTCTCGATGTAGACCCGCCGGACGATGCTCGTCACCTGCTCCCGTCGCCACTGCATCCAGTCCGGGTCCGTCGGCTCGGGCACGTCGCTCCGGCCTGTGGCCGCCCAAAAGCGCGCGACCGCAGCAGGATTATAGCCCCAGGCCGGGATGTTCACGCCGGGGTTGTAGTCGGGGTATCGGATGTAGTCAAAGTTGATCCCATCAACATCGTAGGTAGAGACGATGCTCAAGAACATGTTGACGATGTAATCGGCAGCGTCGGGGTGGCCGAGGTCAAAGAAAAATACGTTTGCGCCTCGATTCGCGCCGTCCCGGCGCAGCGAGACCCAGTTCTCGTAGCCGCTGGATCCAGGACCGTGAGTGTGAAAAACGTGGGCGGGATCGCGGGGAGGGATATCGCTCCCCCACATAATCGTCGCGTTGAGCCAGGCGTGCACCTCGAGGCCGGCAGCATGCGCCTTCTCGATCAGCGTCTGCAGCGGATCGAACGGATACGGATCGATCTCCGCTTCCGTGCGCGGCATGTTCGAGCGGTTGCAGAGGCAGTCGCCGCGCCGAACCACCTGGGCGATGATGGCGTTCATGTTGGCGGCTTTGGTATCGGCGACGAGCTGGTCGATCTCCGCCTCAGTGTAGAGCCCAGGGCCAAAACTATCGACCCAGTAGGCTCTAAACTGGGCATCGTCTACTTTCGGAGACAACTGTGTGGCATACACGGCGACGAACTGCCCTATCAGGACGATCAGCCCCATGACAGTCGCTACGCGAGCCATGTGCTCCTGCGCTTCTTACCGATCTCACCGACATCCTTCATCATGGGCTCTCATACGGGATGCCCGCGTGCGGCGGCGTCACAGACTACTGGTGCTATGACCTGGGGATCTTCTTCTTCGGGTCGACAAAGGGCATGGACACAACCGCGGCTTCCGCCGGCCCCAACGGCGTATCAACCAGCAACTCGGTCCCAAGCGTCCCGTGGGTGATGGGCACCATCGCGTACCCAATATTCCGCTTCAGTCGCGGGGAATAGACCGCCGAGGTAACAACGCCGATTCTGTCTCCCTCGCTGCGGACCGGCCACGGGGTCTCGTTGAGATCGAGCGGTTCGGCCTGGATCTCGATGCCGACGAGCTTCCGCCTAACGCCTTCGGCCTTGATGCGCCTGAGGGCGTCCCTGCCGATGAACTCCGCGTCCTTGTTGAGTTCCACGAGGCGGTCCAATCCCACCTCATACGGATTGTTGTCCAACGTCATATCCGCCCCGTAGTTCAGTAGACCGGCCTCAACGCGCCGGATGTCAGAGGGGCCGGTGGGGCGGATCTTGTACGGAGTCCCCGCTTCCATGATGCGCTCCCACAGCTCCAATCCGCGACTTCCGTCCCGGAGATAGACCTCGTAGCCCACCTCGCCGCTCCAACCCGTTCTCGTCACGATCACGGGGATGCCATCCAGCTTCACCTCAAAGAAGTTGTAGTACGGCAAATCAAGGACACGGTCCCCAAACAGAACCTGCATGACTGCTTTGGATTTGGGACCCTGAACCTGGAGTGGAGAGACATCGGGCTCCCGGATCTGTACCCGCATGCCCGCGGACATCGCTACCCCTTTTGCCCACAGAAGGACATCGCTGTCGGCCACGGCCAACCAAAAGTGGTTCTCCCCCAAACGCAAGAGAACCGGATCATTGACGATTCCTCCGTCTTCAGCCGTAATCAGCGCGTAGCGCCCCTGTCCCACCCGGCACCGGCTCAGGTCCCGCGGCGTGAGCAGGTTGGTGAATCGGAACGCATCCGGCCCGGTGATCTCCACCTGCCGTTCCACGCTGACATCCCAAAGCGTGACATGCTCGAGCAGGTGCCAGTACTCGCTGACGGGATCGTCGTAGTAGCTGGGCAAGAACATGTGGTTGTAGACCGTGTAGGCGCGGCAGCCGTACCGCTGCGTGGCTTCGAAGTAGGGCGAGCGACGCAGACGCGCTCCACGTTGGATCAGCCGCATGTCGAACGGCCGCGCCGTCGTGCGCTGAGTCATGAAAGTGAAACTTCCCCCAGCGCGTAGGCGGTCGCCGCCTCGAGCGTGAGGGTTCGCCCCTTTGCCCAGATCTCCCCGAAACGACTTTCT
>JACPRY010000093.1 GCA_016193565.1 Armatimonadota bacterium | reverse complement strand
GCCGCTGTTCAGCCACAGGACTGCGGGCATCGGCAGGGCCTGCCAGTCTGGCTCCGCGCGCCGTGCGAGATAGGTGCTGGTGAACGCGGCAAACAGGATTGTCACGCTGGCCACGACGAGCCAGACAGCAACCCGAGCAGGAGGCACCGGTGGGACCTGCGCGTCTTCGCCGCGACCCGGCTGTCCGAAGCCATTATCCCATCCGCGCCCCGAAGGTCCGCGGGGCGGCTCAGCGCGCTTCTTTTCGAGGGTGGGTGCGATTGGCATCACGGTTTCGGAGGTGAACCTTCAGTGTCGTCGACGGCTGCGCCGGCCACCGCCGGAACCTGAGGAGCAGTTTGCGGGATGAAATCGTCTTTCGCGCCGGGCACGCTGTAGTCGTACGGCCAGCGGTTGACCTCCGGCAGGTGCGCGCCCCAGTTGCCGTGCGGAGGCGGGGTCTCCGCCTGCCATTCGAGCGTATTCGATTTCCAGGGGTTGCGCTCGGCCTTCGGCCCGCGGATCCAGCTGGCGATAAAGTTGTACGCAAAGATCAACTGCGCAATGCCGAGGCCGAACGCGGCGAGGGAGATGAAGATGTTGAGGCCCGAGAGGTGGCGCAGAAACTCGTACTGGCCGGTGGAGAAGATACGCCGCATCATCCCGGCGGTCCCGGCAAAGTGCATCGGGAAGAAGGTCGCGTAGATGCCGATGAACGTCAGCCAGAAGTGTATCTTCCCCAGGCGCTCATTCATCATCCGCCCGAACATCTTGGGGAACCAGTGGTACGTGCCGGCGAAGAGGCCGAACAGCGAGGCACTGGCCATCACGAAGTGGAAGTGCGCGACGACAAAGAACGTGTCCTGGAAATAGATGTCCACCGCGGGAGAGGCCAGGAAGATCCCCGTGAGGCCGCCGGTGACAAAGAGCGAGACGAAGCCGATGGCAAAGAGCATCGCGGACGTGAAACGAATCTTGGCCCCCCATAGCGTGGCCAGCCAGTTGAACACCTTGATCGCCGAGGGGACCGCGATGATCAGCGTGGTGACCATAAACGCCGTGCCTACCAGCGGGTGCATCCCGCTCGTGAACATGTGGTGGCCCCAGACCAGGAAGCTCAGGAACATGATCGCGACCATCGAGCCGACCATAAACGGGTAGCCGAAGATCGGCTTGCGGCCATTGTTCGAGAGGACCTCGGAGACGATGCCCATCGGCGGCAAGATGAGCACGTAGACCTCGGGGTGCCCGAGGAACCAGAACAGGTGCTGCCACAGCAACGGGTTGCCGCCCTGGTGCGTGACGAGCTGCCCGCCGATCATCAGCCCGGACGGAACAAAGAAGCTGGTGCCCAGGTGCCGGTCAAACAGCAGCATGATCGCCGCCGCAAGCAGCACCGGGAACGCGAGCAACATGAGGATGGCCGTGAGAAACTGCGCCCAGGTTACCAGCGGCAGCCGGCCCATCGACATGCCGCGCGCGCGCAGCTGCAGCACCGTTGTGATGTAGTTCAGCGAGCCGAACAGGAACGCGAGAATCAGAAGCGCCAGGCTCATCAGCCAGAGTGTCTGACCCATGTGCGACCCGGGCACCGCGTTCCTCAGCGCGCTCAATGGCGGGTAGGCGGTCCAGCCGGCCGCGGCGGCGCCGCCGGTCACCAGGAACGAGGCCAGCAGGATGACGATTGCCGGTGGGTAGAGCCAGTACGACAACATGTTCAAAAACGGGAATGCCATGTCACGCGCACCGATCGTCAGCGGGATAAGGAAGTTTCCGAAGCCGCCTGAGAGCGCGGTGGTGAGCACGAAGAAGATCATGATGGTGCCGTGCATCGTCACGACGGCGAGGTAGAAGTCCGGCTTCATCTGGTTGCCGGAGAAACCGCCGGGGAATAGCCACTGCGCCCAGTAGAAGTTCCAGGTCGGGAAGCCCAACTGCATGCGGATCAGCATCGCCAGGACCCCGCCGATCGCCGCCATGACGAAGGACGTGAGGAGGTACTGAATGCCGATGATCTTGTGGTCCTGGCTGAAGACGTACTTGGTGATCCAGCTCTGCTTGTGCTCGGCGTGGGCGTGATCGTGCGTGACGGTCATGCGTCTCGGCTCCCCGATGCGTCCCTTAGTGCGTCTGTCCTGCGAGCCAGGTTTCAAACGCGTTCTTGGATTCGACCACGACCTGGCCCCGCATGATGTAATGGCCCACCCCGCACAGTTCCGCGCACGCCAGCTCGTACCGGCCCTCGCGCGTCGGCGTGAACCAGAACTGGGTCGTCATGCCCGGAACGGCATCCTGCTTCACACGGAAGTTCGGCAGGAAGAAGCTGTGCAACACGTCTCGCGAATGGATCAGCGCCACGGCCGGTTCATTGACCACGATGTGCATTTCGCGGGAGATGATGTCGTCCCGCCCGGCCGGATCCGCCGGGTCCATCCCCCGGGGGTTGTCGCGTGAGACAAACCGCACCTCGGTGCGACCGAACGTCCCGTCGGGACCGGGGTACCGGAACGTCCATGCGAACTGCTGGGCCAGGACATCGATCCTCAACGCCTGCGGCGGAACCGGGCTGTGCACCCGCGCCCAGGTGACGGCGCCCATGGAGATCAATGTCAGCAGGATGGCCGCCGGCACCAGCGTGTACGTCAGCTCGAGCGTGCGGTGATCGTGCCAGTAGATCGCCCGCTCCTCACGGGCGGCGGCGTATCGCCAGACGAAGATGCCCAGCACGAGGTGGACGAGCACGAAGACGAATCCCGTTACGATGAATGTGATCGTGACGAGGCGGTCGACATCGACGCCGTGCTGGGAGGCGACCGGTGGAAACCACCAGCGGTTCTTGGCCCAGAAAGTGCTGACGACCCCGCCGATGGCCACCATGATGATGATGAGGAGGCCCAGCCGCTTGCCGGTCGTCGGGGAGTAGTGCTCAGACAGGTTGGACATCTCAACTCAACTCAACCCAATCATAATCATTTTAGCCTCCGCACGCATCGACTCCTGCGATAACCTATACTGGGCGAGTGCGACGGGAGAAGACTCTGGGATGACGATGGTGGAAGAGCTGGCCACATTCGTGGTGCGGGCTTCGTACGACGACCTCTCCGAGCCCGCACGCGAGCAGCTGAAGATTCGGATGCTGGACGCCCTGGGCTGCGCAATTGGAGCATTGGAGGGTGAGCCGGCGCGCCTTGTTCGGGAGCAAGTGGAGGAGTTCGGGGGAAATTCACGCTGCACGCTGATCGGTGGCGGCCGCACGGCCCCAGACCGCGCTGCATTGTACAATGGCGCCCTTGTCCGCTACCTAGACTTTAACGACAGCTACCTGGCGCCAAAAGAGACCTGCCATCCCAGCGACAACATCGGCGCGGTGCTGGCAGCAGCGGAGTATGCCGGTCGCAGCGGCCGCGAGTTCCTCACCGCCCTCGCCGTCGCCTACCAGGTGCAGTGCCGGCTCAGCGACGTCGCGCCTGTGCGGGCCAAGGGGTTTGACCACACTACCCAGGGCTCGTACGCTGCGGCGGCGGGCGTCGCTAGGGCATTGGGATTGGACCAGGTCAAGACCGCCAACGCGGTCGCCATCGCGGGCACGGCGTTGAACGCATTACGGGTGACCCGCACGGGTGCACTGTCCCACTGGAAGGGCCTGGCCTACCCCAACACGGCATTCGGCGCGACGCATGCGGCATTTCTGGCGAAGCGGGGGATCACTGGTCCAGCAGAGGTCTTCGAGGGCAACAAGGGGTTCATGGACGCCATCGCCGGTCGGTTCGAAATCAACTGGTCAACAGAAGATATCGAGCGCGTCACGCGCACGATCGTAAAGAAGTACAACGCAGAGATTCACTCACAGTCCACGCTCGAAGGCATCCTGGAGATCCGGCAGCAGCATGATTTTTCCGCGGATGAGGTTGTGCAGATCGACATCGAGACTTTCGACGTTGCCTTCCATATCATCGGTGGAGGCGAGGAAGGCGACAAGACAGTTGTCCGCACCAAGGAAGAAGCCGATCACAGCCTGCCCTACATGGTAGCCGTCGCCGTCTTGGACGGCAGGGTCACGCCCGAGCAGTACCGGCCTGGGCGCATCGCCCGGCAGGACGTGCAGGCTCTGCTGCGCAAAGTGAGGGTGCGATCCAGTGAGACCCATAGCCGCCGCTTCCCGCAGCAGATGTCCTGCCGGGTCGAGGTCGCGTTACGGGATGGTCGGCACCTGGCGACCGAGAAGCTGGACTATGAAGGATTTCACACCCGCCCAATGCGGTGGGCCACGGCGGTGGAGAAGTTCAACCAGCTGAGCACGCCATATGTGACTAGCGGGCTCCAGCGCCAGATCGTCAGCGCCGTCGCGGACCTGGACACGGTCCGCGTGGCCGACCTCACAGCGCTGCTGGGGCGAGTCCAGAGCCCGGCCGCGCCGCGCGCCGCGCGCCAAAAAGCCGGCCGGTCGACAAGGAGGAGACATCAGCCATGAGCCAGCGGAGAGCAGGGTCAGATGAGCGAGCGGTTAGCTTTCTCAAGGTCAACGCGCGTCCCCCCAAGCCGCGAACGCGAGGGATGACGGAGATCCGTGGTCCATACTACACGCCAATGGGGACGCGCTATCTGCAAGATGTGCTGGAAACGATGGGAGCGTACGTCGACAGCCTAAAGTTCGCTGGCGGATCCTTTGCGCTGATGCCCCGCCGGGCCGTGAAAGCACTGATCGATCTTTGCCACGAGCACGACGTCCTCGTGAGCACCGGCGGCTTCATCGAGTACGTGCTGACGCAGGGATCAGACGCTGTAGCTCGCTACATCGACGAATGCAAGACGCTGGGCTTCGACATCGTGGAGGTCAGTAGCGGATTCATCACCATCCCGACCGACGACTGGCTGCGACTGGTGGAGAAAGTGCATGAGGCCGGGCTGAAGGCGAAGCCCGAAGTGGGGATCCAGTTCGGGGCAGGTGGCGCCACCTCGGCTGAGGAGCTCGAGGCGGAGGGGACGCGAGATGTGGGGTGGGCTATCTCCCAGGCGAAGAGGTTCCTGGAAGCCGGCGCCTACATGATCATGATCGAATCCGAGGGCATCACCGAAAACGTGAAGGCTTGGCGCACCGACGTGCCGGCGAAGATGATCGATGCCGTGGGCTTGGAGCGGGTGATGTTTGAAGCCGCCGACCCTGAGGTCTTCGCCTGGTATATCAAGAACTACGGGGCCGAGGTCAACCTCTTCGTGGATCACAGCCAGATCGTACAGTTGGAGTGCCTGAGGTCAGGGATCTGGGGCACGAAGAGCCTCTGGGGCCGGGTTCTTACCTACAAAGGTTGAGCAGCAGAGAGGGCTGAGGCGCCCTCGCTCTGCGACGAGAAAGCTCGGATTAGAGAGCTCCTGCGATTATTCGGCGAAAGCCTCGAACACCGGCGGAAATGTGAGGAGGAAGCCGGCGGCGATCAGCACGAGCGCCCAGGTGAATGCCCGGCCGAGGTTCCTCTCCTTGCCCTTCCACGCCGCATGGAGGACGACCCACGCCGCCAGCCACACGATCACGGCGACTCCGGTCTTCCCGGATAGTGGCCCGGAGGGATTGTACCAG
>JACPRY010000090.1 GCA_016193565.1 Armatimonadota bacterium | reverse complement strand
CTGTCCGGAGGTCAGGCTCGAGACGCTGCGGTCCACCATAAAGGCATCCGCACTCATGTAGTAGATGAGGACCAGCAGCAGAAATCCGGAGAGCCACGTGGTGGTCGCTTCGAGCCAGAACCAGCGGAGCCGCGGGGGGAGGCGGCCCGGGACCAGCAGCCGCTTCTCCAGGTGGTAGTAGCCGCCGCCGTGGATGAGCCAGGTCACGCCGGCGACGTCCCGGCGGCCCTGTGGATCGGGGTCCAAGTGGCTGTCGATCCACATGAACAACAGCGAGTCGCCTATCCACATGATGGCGGCGACAATGTGGAGCCATCTGAACAGGAACTGCAGCCACTCGACGGCCGGCGTCACGAGCCCTGTGCTTCTCTCCGTGCCGGAGTGGTCCTGCTCATGCCCTTCTTGAGCCCTACCCCTCTGGGCAAAGGCAAAGCAAGCCCTCCGGCATGGTGCCTGGCACGCGGAATCAGAACACGAACGAAGACGCGCGTCTATGCCCCAGGTGGGCTATTCTATGGCTCGGCCGCGCAGACCCAGGGAGACCAGCGCGACACAACATGCCACGAGCGCCAGCAGCCCGAATCCACCGGCGACCGCTGTAACCGTTACGCCGTCCCCCAGGATCACCCCGGCCATGCTCGCGCCGAGCACACCGCCCAGATAGCGGCTCGCGAAGTACGTCCCGGCCGCCATCCCGGCGGCGTGCGGCGGCACGCTCTCGATCGCCGAGGTCTGCCGCGGCGTCCCGCTCAGTCCCGACCCCAGGCCGATGAGCCCGAGCAGCAGCGCCACCTGTGTCAGCGTTACCGATCCCGCCCACCGCCACAACCCCGCAAGCCCCACCGTCATGAAGAGCATGCCGGCGACCGCCGGCATCCTTCGGCCGATGAGATCCGATAGGCGGCCGCCGGCCGGCGAGATGAGCGCGCCCACGCCAAAGTACACGAACATGACGGTGCCGCTCGCCGCCGCGGACGCAGCCAGGAGGTTCTGCGTGAAGATTGGGATGAGGATCATTGAGGTATGTAGGATCACCGTCGACCCAAAGACGGCGGCGACCGCCGCGGCGAACGCCGTCACACGAAACAATCGCACGTCGATCGCCAGCACCGGCGCCCTTCGCTCGCTCGCGATGAAGACGGCCGGCCGCACGGGAACGATCGCGCGAACGAGCAGGGCCGAGAGGATCGCGACCGGCGCGGCCATGAGGAACAGCGAGCGCCATCCGAGCGTGCTCACCAGCACACCGCCGAGGAACGGTCCCGACGCGGCACTCGTGGAGATGTACATCTCCATGATGCCAAAACTGCTCCCGCGGCGTTCTTCAGGGGCCAGCGCGCTCACGAGCGCCACCGAGTTTGTGGTGATCGAGGCGCCGCTGAACGCCTGCAGGAGGCGCGAGAGGATGAGCACGGGGAACGACCAGGCCGCTGCGCCCAGCAGCGAACTTGCGGCGAATGCGCCGACGCCGGCCAGGAACATCCGGCGGTGCCCGAGCCGGTCGCCGGCGGTGCCGCTGATGGGCATCGCGATCGCCACGGCCGCCAGGTAGGCGGTCACCAACCACGAGACCGCGCTCGCGCTGACCGAAAACTCGCGCATGATACTCGGCAGCGCGACGGCCAGCATCGTGGAGTTCAGCGGTACGAGAATTGAGCCGGTCGCGATCGCGATGAGGGTCAGTGTCACAAGATCCTGACCTCGCCCGCCGTGCCGTCGACCTCGATCCACTGCCCGTCACGGATTCGTTCTGTGGCCACACCGGTGCCGACGACGGCCGGCACGCCGAACTCGCGGGCGACGACGGCGGCGTGCGAGAGGACGCCGCCGGTGTTGGTAACCAATCCACGGATGATCCCAAAGAGCGGCACCCAGGACGGATTTGATGCGGGGCAGACCAGGATGTCCCCCGGCTTTACCCGTTCGAACTCATCGGATGCAACAATGACCCGTGCGGGTCCGGCGGTCTTTCCGGGACAGGCGCCGGTGCCCTTCAGGAGCGTCGGGTCGGTCTGCTCGGGCGGAGGCGCGTCGAACCGCCCCGAGGGCGTACCGAGATTGGACGGCGTGCCGAGGAATTTCGGCGGGCGGATCGCGCTCCAGTGCACCAGGTCGGATTTCCGCGCCGCCACGATCGGGCGCATATCGGCGGGCCGGCCAAGTAGTTCCCTAACCTCGCGCGCATATAAGTAGAAGACGTCCCCAGGGACTTCGATGATCCCGGCGTCGACCAGCCGCCGTCCGATGCGAACCGCGAAAGTGCGGGCGTTCGCGTGCAGCATGCGATCGAGCCAGTAGTTGTGGCTCTCGGTCAGCGGTCCTACCGCGCGCGCATGCGCGAGCGCCTCCTCGAACCTGATCAGATCAGCGGGACGGCCGCTCAGCCGCTCGCGGATTTCATCGGCCAGCCGGGCGGCTTCATCGGCCAGCCGCTGCCGCAGCGCTTCCGGATCCTGCTCGGGCTGCTGCAGCCGCTTGCGGATCTCCTCGATGATCGACCCCGGGTCATCCGCCCACGACGGCAGGGAGAGATCATCGTAGGATTGCCCGAGGTGTCCGTGCCGCGACAGAAACTCCTCAAGCGCGCGCAGAAACACCGTGCCTCCGGCAAACGATGAGAGCTCTTTCACCGCAGCCTGCGCTCGCCTGGTGATGGTCTCGACGACCTTCGCATCGCCACGGGCATGCTGGGTCAGTACAAACAGGTCACGCTGCACGCGGTGCAGGTCGGTGGGCAGGCCCTGAATCAATCGCAGCGCGTCGGCGTCGGAGATGCCGTCCACCAGCGACGTGCAGAGATCAATCAGCGAGTCCAGCGACTGATAGGACCCGGCGTTGGTCATGAAGTGCAGACCGTACAGGTGGTAGAGCCGCTTCCAGAATTCGTCCCACAATCCGGCAAGTTCATCGGAGGAGGCGGTCTCGATCGGGGCCCGCAGCATCCATTTGTAGGCGTCCATCAGCGTCGGGAACACCCGCTGCTCCCAGTACTGCCGCACGATCTTTGTCTGTACGAGCCGCCCCTCGCGCGACTGTTCGGCAAGCGCTGCGCGATCGGCCGCGGGGTCGAGCTCTTCGCCCACGTAGGCGTAGAAGTTGATCAGGCGGCAGCGGTAGCGGATCGGCATCCCAAACTTTTCGTACCGGTAGTTCAGGCCATGCTCGATGATCGCGGCCATGTAATCGCCGGCGAGCGGGGGGAAGGGACGCGGGCAGTGCATCTCGTCCCACTCCCACGCCAGTTCCGCATCGCGCGGATCATCCCAGGTGACGGGAAAGGCTCCGCTCACCGATCTCCTATCGACAGGAGATTGCTTCGGCCCTTCGGGCCTCGCAATGACGGTGGGGTGTGGTTCATCGTGCCGGGGGCACGATGATGGCGGTGACAGGATTCTTCAGGTAGGTGCGGGCGACTCGCTGCACGTCCTCTGCCGTTACTTTGCTGATGAGGTCGGGAACGCGCCGATCGAACTGGTACCCCACGCCGAGGATCTCGTACCAGCCGAGGAGGAACGCCTGGTTGCGCAGATCTTCGTGGTTGAGCGCGTGGATGCCGATGAGCTGGTTCCTGGCCCGTTCGAGCTCGTCATCGCCTACCGGGGCCTCCGCGAGCCGGGTCGCTTCGCGCAGCATTCCCTCAAGGACGCGGGTGAGGTTGGAGGCGTCCGTGGCCGCGAACAGCGTGAGCATGCTCGGACCGATGCGCGTGAGGTACGTTGAGTTGATGGAGTACACGAGACCCTGCCGCTCGCGGATCTCGGTGAACAGGCGGGAGGAGAGGCCTCCGCCGAGGACCGTGTCCAGCACGCGCAGCGCCGCCCAGTCGCGGTGGTCGATTTCCGGGGCCGGATAGCTGATCGCGATCCACGCGGCACCGGTCCGCTGCGTCGCGCGGATCTCGACCGGTCCCGCCGGACGTGGCGCGAGCGCCTTCTCAACGGCCGGCAGCAGCCGCACGCGGCGCGGCAGCTCACCGGTCCGGACGCCCGCGAACGCTCGCTGCACGCTCGCCCGCGCCATCTCCTGTGTGAGATTGCCTGTGACGACGACCACCATGTTCGAGGCGAGGTAGAACGTCTGATAAAACCGCAGGAGGTCGTCCCGTGTGAACGAGGAGATGCTTTCGACCGTGCCGGCGAGCGGCGGACCGTACGGATGGTGGGGGTAGACACCGCCGGCGGCGAGCTCCTGCACGCGGATCGACGGCTGGTCCAGGCGCTGGCGGACCACGGACAGCGTGATCCGCCGCTGCGTCTCGATATCCGCTGGATCGAACCTCGCGCCGGTCACCATGTCGGCAAGCACATCCAGCGCGAGGTTGGCATGACGCGCCGGCGTGATCGTCGACAGCTGGGTGTAGTCGTGCCCCGTCGTCGTCCCGATCGTGCCGCCCACGGACTCCAGCGCGAGGGCGATCTCCTGCGCGCTGCGCCGCTGCGTGCCGCGCGGCAACATCGCCGTGACAAATGCCGCGATGCCGGCCTGTCCGGGTTCGGCCATCCGCTGTCCCGCTTTCGTGAGGACCTGCACCGCGACGAGATCTGCGTTCTGATTCTCGCTGATGAGCACCGTCAGGCCGTTGGGGAGGATGTGCCTGCTGACGGCCGTGTTCTGCGCGGCCGTCGGAGACGCCGGTGGCACCAGGACTGCGATCGTCAGCAGAAGAGCGAGCAAGGTGAGCCGAGCGCGCATGCTAGCGGCTCCGAGGGCGGACCACGGTGACCGCATACCGCTGCGGATCGAGGTAGCGGCGCGCCGCCTGCTGCACGTCTTCACGCGTGACCCGGTTGATCTGATCCTCATACGTGACCGCGAAGTTGAGGTCGGCGATCGTCGCAGAGGCTCCGAGCAGCTCCGCCAGGCCGCGGCTCGTGTGCGCGCCGATCGCGTCGCCGGCCAGCAGCAGCGTCTTCGCCCGCTCGAGCTCCTCGGGCCCGATGCCATTGTCACGGATGTCGGTGATCTCCGCCAGGATCGCCGCTTCTGCCCGTGCGACGTCCTGCGGCTCGACGACGGCGCTGACCTGAAACAGCAGGGGATCCAGTCCGGTGGGGAATGACGCGCTGACATCCTGGACCAGTCGCTGCCGCTCGCGCAGGCGCTGGGTGAACCTCGACGAGCGGCCGCGGCCGAGCGCAAAGAGCAGCACGTCCATCGCGTAGACTTCGCGGTCCCGCGCGCTCGGGCCGATCCAGCCCATCTGCAGGTATGCGACGCGGACGTCCTGCTCGAGGTCGCTGCGGCGCACCTCGCCGAACGCGGGCTCTGGTGATGCCGGCGGCCGTGCGATGGTGGGGCGACGCCACGCGCCGTACGCCCGCCGGACTCGGGCAATCACCTCCTGCGGGTTGACGTCGCCGGCGACAATGACGATGACGTTCTGCGGTCCGTAGTGTCCGCGGTAGAACGCGAAGAGCTGATCGCGGGTGATAGACTGCAGCACCTCGCGCGTCCCGCCCACCGGCCGCCGGTAGGGGTGCACGCGATAGGCCGTCGTGTAGAGGACTTTCGTCGCGAGGGTGGTGGGGACGTCGTCGCGGCGTCCGATCTCCTCCAGCACCACGCGCCGCTCCCGTTCCATCTCCTCGGGGTCAAAGGTGGAGTTCATGAGCGCGTCGGCCTGGATGTCGAGGATGCGGTCGAAGAAGCGGCTCGCGGCCACGATGTAGTACTGCGTGTAATCGAATGAGGTCGACGCGTTCAGAATGCCGCCTATCCCTTCCACCTCGCGGTCGATCTGCCCCGGCTTGCGGCGGCGCGTGCCCTTGAACAGCATGTGCTCGACGAAATGGGCGGCGCCGTTGAGCTCATCGGTCTCGTCGCGCGAGCCGACCTTGGCCCAGGCGTTCAAGGTCACGATCTCGGCCGCGTGGTTCTCCGCGACGATGACGGTCAGACCGTTGTCGAGGACGGCCCGCGTGAGCGCCGGTCCCTTCGGCGCCGCGGCGATCTCCGGGAGGGCGGAGACCGCAAGCAGGGCAATGAGGAAAAGCGCAGCGAGGAGACGCATCGATCCGGTGCCGCGTGACTTTCGACGGGTGGCAATTGCGTTCCTGTAGAAAGAGTGCGAAGGAGCGCCCATGCCATCCGCCAAACCCGCCCTCGTCGTGCAGAGCGAGCAGCCATTCAACGGCGGCCCGCGGGTCGAGGCGCTGTGCCGCGAATTTGTCACGCCCAGCGAGTTGTTCTTCGTGCGCAACCATGGTCCGGTGCCAGAGATCGATCGGGATTCGTACCGCCTTGCCGTCTCCGGGATGGTAGCTCATCCGCTTCGCCTGTCGCTCGTAGACCTTCGGACCCGCTTCCCGCGCGTTCGACTTCAGGCTGCCCTGCAGTGCGCGGGCAACCGGCGGCGCGAATTCATGACGATCGCGCCGATCCCCGGAGAGATCCCCTGGGGGCCGGAGGCGATCGGCAACGCCGAGTGGAGCGGATGGCGCCTGCGGGATGTGCTGCAGGCGGCGGACTTGCAGGCGGGGGCGGCCCATGTCGTCTTCACGGGGCTCGACCGCCTTGAGCGCGGGGGCCAGACATCTGGTTTCGGTGGTTCCATCCCGCTCGACAAAGCGGCCAGTCCGGAAGTGCTCGTCGCGGATGAGATGAACGGCGTGCCGCTATCTGCGATCCACGGATTCCCGCTGCGTGTCGTCGTGCCAGGGTACATCGGTGCTCGCAGCGTGAAGTGGCTCGGCGAGATCAGCCTGCAGGCGCATCCCTCAGAAAACTACTACCAGGCGCACGCCTACAAGATTTTTTCGCCTCATGTGCGGGCCGAGACGGCCGACTGGACGCGCGGGCTGATGCTCGGCGAGCTGCCGGTGAATGCCGTGATCTGCGATCCCGCCGACGGTACCGTTCTCCATGACCGCACTATCCGGTTGCGGGGCTATGCCATCACGGGTGGGGGGCGGCGCATCGAGCGCGTCGACCTGACCGCAGATGGTGGGCGGACCTGGCAACAGGCGGACCTCAGTGCGGGGAATGATCCCTGGACCTGGACGCTGTTTGAAGCGAGACTGAGCCTCACCCCCGGCGACTACGAGATCTGCGCGCGGGCGCGCGACTCGGCGGCGGAGATGCAACCTGAGGACGCACGCACGATCTGGAACTTCAAAGGATATGTCAACAACGCCTGGCACCGCATCCGCGTGCGGATGACGGCCGATTGACTCGAGTCGCCGGATGATCAGGTACGATGCAGTAATCATTGGGGCCGGGCACAACGGTTTGGTGACCGCTGCCTACCTGGCCCGCGCTGGACTGCGCGTGCTCGTGCTGGAGCGGCGCCATGTCGTGGGCGGCGCCTGCGTCACCGAGGAGCTGTGGCCCGGCTACAAGATCAGCACGGCGGCGTATCTCTGCGGGCTGCTGCAGCCAAAGATCATCCGTGATCTCGACCTGGAGCAGTTGGGTTATGAGATCCTGCCGAAAGACCCCGCGTTCTTCAGCCCGTTTCCCGATGGGCGGTCCCTGTTTGTCTGGCGTGACGACGCCAAGACGGCCGCGGAGATCGCGAAATTCTCATCGCGCGACGCGCGGCGCTATCCCGAGTACGAAGGATTCCTTGAGCGCCTCGCGACATTCGTGGAGCCGTGGCTGCTTAGAACCCCGCCAAATCCAATCCGCCGGCGCTGGGACGATCTGGCGGCCCTGACGCGGCTCGGTTGGGAGACGCTGCGGCTGCCGCCGCCCGACTTCGTGCAGGCGTACCGCATCGCCACGCAGAGCGCGCGGGACTTTCTCGACGCCTGGTTCGAGTCGCAAGAGCTCAGGGCGTCGCTTGCGACCGACGGTGTGATCGGCGCGCGCGGCGGACCCGGCACGCCCGGCACCGCGTACGTGCTGTTTCATCACTGTATGGGACAGGCGGCCGGCAAACGCGGGCTGTGGGGTTTTGTGCGGGGCGGGATGGGTGCTCTCACCCAGGCGCTGGCGGCCGCGGCGCAGCGGCACGGGGCGCAGGTCCGCACGAACGCCGCCGTTGCGCAGATTCTGATGCGCGATGGCCGGGCCGATGGCGTGGTGCTCGCGGACGGGGAGGAGATTGCCGCCCGCACGGTCGTCAGCAATGCTGATCCCAAGCGGACGTTCCTCGATCTCGTGCCTTCGCTGGACGGCGAGTTCCGGCGGGAGGTCGAATCGATCCGCAGCGAAGGCGTAGCGATGAAGATCAATCTGGCGCTCGATGGCCTGCCGCAGTTCCGCGCGGCGCCGGAGAGCGGGATGGGACCGCAGCACCGGGCCACGATCCACATCGGCCCGACGATGGACTACATCGATCGCGCGTGGGACGATGCCCGCGCCGGGCGGCCGTCCCGGGAGCCGTTCCTCGAGGTCACGATTCCGACCACCTACGATGTGTCGCTCGCGCCGCCGGGTAAGCACATCATGAACATCTTCGTCCAGTACACGCCGTACCGGCTGGCGGAGGGGTCATGGACGGCGCTCAAGGAGTCCTATGCCGACCGTGTCATCGAGACGCTCGCCGGTTACGCCCCGGACATCACCAGCCGGATTATCCACCGGCACGTGCTGAGCCCGGAGGATCTGGAACGCGAGTTCGGGCTCACCGGCGGAGATATCTTTCACGGCGAGATGACGCTCGACCGGTTATTCTTCATGCGGCCGGTGCCGGGATGGGCGGACTACCGGGAAGGGCTTGGGGCATGGGGCTTAGGGCTTAGAACTACTCAAGTCGTTCTGCTGCCTGCTGTTTGAGATCGATTTCCTTGACGAAGTTGGTCGCGCCCATCGCCGCGAACTGCTCTCGCGCCTGCGCCAGGATCTTGACCGCCCTGTCCCGCTGTCTGAGGAGCAGCAGCGCCTCGCCGTACTTCAGCAGCGCGAGCGCGTAGTCAATCCGATACTCCGTCTCCTTCAGCACGTCCATACTCGCAGCGAACAATTCTTCCGTCTCCGCGGCCCGGCCCTGTGCCGCCCGGATCTTCCCGAGCGTGGCCCGGTGCGTGCCCTGCGCGATGTCATCTTCTTCACTCAACCCTGCAACGGCCTGCTCTCCATACTCGCTGGCTGTAACCAGATCACCGCGCGCGAGGTAGAGTTCTGCCAGGCTGCGGAGCAGGAACGGGTTCGTCGCTCCACCGCGGTCGCGCAGCAAGGCCTGCGAGGCCTGAAACTCCCGCTCGGCGTCGTCGATTCGGCCCTGGCGCAGCAGGTGCATCCCGAGCTGCCGGCGCGTGCCCGACTCGCCGAGGACATCGCCGAGCTCTTGCCGGATCGCGATCGCCTGCTCGAACCGTCTCAGAGCTTCAGCTGATGTTCCGGCCATGTGCTCGAGGATGCCCATCGCATACAGGCTGAGGGATTGGGCAATACGCTCATTGTGGGTGTCGGCCAGGCGCAGCGCCTCTTCTGCCAGCGGCCGGGCCTGCCTGAGGTCTCCATTGTCCAGCAGCGCCCGGCTCAACAACGCCATTGTCCGCGCCGTCCCGCGCGGATCACCCGTGGTCCGGTACAGGTCGAGCACCTCCCGGTATGCGTCCTGCGCCTTGCTCAGCCGTCCGCGGAGCGAGTGTGTGATGATCCCGAGCAGTTCGAGCGCCTCGACCTCGCCTTGCCGGTCGCCCCGACGGCGGAACAGCTCCAGCGCTGTCCTAAGTGCGTCCTCACTCGGCTGCAGGCGGCCCTTGTCCGATTCGGCGTGGGCCCGGCTCAGCCACGCCCTCGCCACCAGATCCTCGCGACCGATCTGCGGGGCGATTTGCAGCACCAGATCGGTGTCCTCGAAGACTGCGGCCGGCGACCGCATCCACTTCACGACCTCCGAGTGGTCGATCAGCAGTTCCGCATACAGCGGCGCATCGGAGGTCAGGCCGCCGTTTCGTACGGCGACGAGCGCTCGCTCGTACAGCCGCCGGGCTTTGGGCAGCGTACCGAGTGCGATCGCCCGCGCGGCCGCCTGGCGCAGCGCCGCCACAGCCTCGCCCGCGAGTTCCGGCGCGGCGTCTCCCGTCTCATACCGGGAGCGCCACGCCTGCTCACGATGAAACGCCAGGACCTCGAGAAACTCATCGCTGTGCGGTGCGATCTGCTCCAGCCAGCGGGCGAACCGCCTGTGGTTCTCGCTGCGGACGAGTTTGGGCAGGGTGGTGTACGCCACTTCGCGGATCAGTGCGTGTGTGAACGCAAGCTCGCGCTCGCCGGCAAGCGTGGAGGCCGGGCGCTCTTCGATGAGATCCTTGTCCTGGAGCCGCTCGATCCCCGTCGTTGCCTCCGCCTGCGTCAGGCCGGCCATCGCCTCGATGGCGCCGGGCCAAAAGACCCGGCCGGCCACAGCGGCATCTTGAATCACGCGCTTCTCGAGCGGTGTGAGCAGATCGAGGCGGGAGAGCAACAACGCCTGGATGGTGTCGGGGATCCGGATCTCTCCCGGATGCGATACCCAGCGCCAGCCCCCGTCATCCTGCACGAGGTTGCCCTCATCGATGAGCATGCGCAGGATCTCTTCCATGAAGAACGGGTTGCCGTCGGCGCGCGTCAGCACGGTGCGCCGGACGTCGTCAGGCAACGCGGAATCGGTCACGAGTCCCCCGATCAACCTCTCGCCTGCCGCGGCCGAGAGCGGTTCTAGGGAGATGGCGGTGTAATCGCGCAGCCGCGTGCCCCACGTGGGGCGCCGTTCCAGCAGATCGGGGCGCGCCAGGCAGAGGATCAGGACCGGCACCTCGAACGTCTTGGCCGGCAGGCGCTCGATCAACTCGAGCAGGCTCTCCTCAGCCCAGTGGAGATCCTCGATCAGCAGGACGAGGGACACCTGCTGGGCCTTGGCCGTCAGGAACGACCGCAGCGCCTGGAGCACGATCTCGTTGGCGTGGCGCTGCTCGCTGCTTCCCCCCGGCTCGCGCAGCGCCGCGGCAGGCCGTGTTTCCGCGAGGTATTTCAACGTCTGCAGGCGCGAG
>JACPRY010000089.1 GCA_016193565.1 Armatimonadota bacterium | reverse complement strand
GGGAAGAGATCGATGTGCCCGTGCAAGAGCAGCTGATTGTTGAATACTACTCACGGTAACAGAGAAATCTATTGAATCTATTGGATCTTTTGGATCTGTTGAATCGAAGAAAGGGCACGGCGGACTATTGTAGGCTGATTCAATCGATTCAATAGATTCAATCGATTCAATAGATTCAATCGATTCAATAGATTCAATAGATTCGTATTCTCGGAGGTCAAGATGAGCATTGCCACAATTTGGGAGGTCCCGAAGCCGAAGATTGAGTACGCTGAGCTGTCGGAGACCTACGGCAAGTTTGTCATCGAGCCGCTGGAGCGCGGCTTTGGCGTCACGCTGGGCAACGCGCTGCGCCGCATGCTGTTGTCCGCGATTCCGGGTGCGGCGGTCACCTCGGTGAAGATCGACGGCGTGCTGCACGAGTTTTCCACGATTGGCGGGGTCGTCGAGGACGTGACGCAGGTCATCCTCAACCTCAAGGAACTTACGCTCCGCCTGCACACCGACAAACCCAAACTCGTGCGCCTGGATGTCAAGGGCAAGAAGGACGTGACGGCGGCGGACATCACGGTGGACGCCGAAGTCGACGTCCTGAACCCCGACCTGCATATCGCCACGCTCGACCGCAAGGACACGCGTCTGGCGATGGAACTGGTTGTGGAGCGGGGCAGGGGCTACGTGCCGGCTGAGAAGCACCGCAAGAGCGAGCACGTCATCGGTGTGATTCCGGTCGACTCGATCTTCTCGCCGGTCCAGAAAGTCAATTACGCCGTCGAGGACACCCGCGCCGGCCAGGCGACCGAGATGGACCGGCTGGTGCTCGAGGTGTGGACCGACGGCTCGATCCGCCCTGAAGAGGCGATTCAGGAAGCCTCGAAGATCCTGATTGATTCGCTCAAGCTCTTCTCCGGTGTGGGCGAAGAGGGCGAACCCTATGGCGCCATGGAACAGGGCGCGGATGCACAGATGGGCAAGCTGTACGCGATGCCTATCGAGGAACTCGACCTCTCGGTCCGGCCCTACAACTGCCTCAAGCGGGCGGGCATCAACACCGTCGGCGACTTGATGCAGCGGACGGAAGAGGAAATCGTCAGCGTCAAGAATTTTGGGCGAAAGTCGCTTGATGAAGTGAAGGAGAAGCTGACACAGCTTGGCCTATCATTAAAGAAGAAAGAGGCCTGATCGGGAGCTACGGGACCCCGGGACCAGAGCCCGGGGACCTGGAGATCGGCTAAGGAGTGATTTATCGCGGGACCTGGGACCAGGAACCTCGGACCTGAAGATCGGCTATGGAGTGACTAAGTTACAGGTCCGCGGCCCCTGGTCCCAGATCCCGCGAGGGACGAGGTCGGGATGATGCTCGGAGTGGCAACTCGCAAGCTGAATCGAGATACGGGGGAGCGCAAGGCGCTGTTCCGCGACCTGGTCGGCGCGCTCATTCTGCACGGCCGGATCGAGACCACACTGGCCAAGGCGAAAGAAACAAAGAAGATCGCCGACAGTGTCGTGGACCTGGCGCTCCGCGGCGACTTGCAGAGCCGGCGCCGGGCGCGTCGGTTGCTGACCGATCCGAAAGTTCTCGGCCGATTATTCAAAGAAGTCGCGCCGAAGTTCCAGAAGGGCCGGGGCGGGTACACGAGGATCGTTCGCACGCGCATGCGGCGCGGTGATGCGGCCGAGATGGCGCTTGTAGAGTTCGTCGAATAGGCGGATCTCGAGTTTCAGATAGCAACGGGCCGGAGAACTCTCTCTGGTCCATTTCTTTTTACGCTAGACTAAATCGGGCAGCCCGATGACGCCACTGATCGAAGTTCGCAACCTGACCCACGTGTACAACGCGGGGACTCCTGAGGCGGTCACTGCGCTTCGCGAGGTGAACCTCACCATTGGGCGCGGCGATTTCGTCGCCATCGTGGGCGGCAACGGCTCCGGGAAGTCCACGCTGGCCAAGCATTTCAACGCTCTGCTGCTGCCCTCTGAGGGCGAGGTGATCGTTGACGGCCTCAACACCCGCGACCGGTCGGCCGTGTGGGAGATCCGGCAGCGCGTCGGCATGGTCTTCCAGAATCCCGACAACCAGCTGGTCGCGACGCTGGTCGAAGAGGACGTCGCCTTCGGACCCGAAAACCTCGGCCTTCCTCCCGACGAAATCGCACGCCGTGTCCAAGACACCCTGGCCGCGGTCGGCATGCTGGAGCACCGCCGGCGCGAGCCACATCTCCTGTCCGGCGGGCAGAAGCAGCGCGTCGCGATCGCGGGGATTCTTGCGATGCGCCCGCAGTGTCTCGTCCTCGATGAGGCGACGACGATGCTCGACCCCCAGGGGCAGCGCGAGGTGCTGGAGACGATTGCGCGCTTGAACGCGCAGGGCGTGACCGTCATCCACATCACCCATGCGATGGAGGAAGCGGTGCACTGCCGCCGGGTGATCGCGCTTGCGGACGGCCGCATCGCGTTGGACGGTCCGCCCGCTGAGGTGTTCCGCAGGGCGGAGGACCTGAAATCACTCCGGCTCGTGCTGCCGCCGGTCCCGGCCCTCGCCCACCGGCTCCGCCGCGACGGCTTGCCGCTGGGGCAGTCCATTCTCACGATTGATCACTTGGAAGACGAGCTCGCCCGACTTGCGAGGCAGCGGCTGGCACCGCGATCAGGGTCGGGCGAGGCATCGGAGACGGCCGATGGCGCTCATTGAATGCGTTGAGCTGACCCACGTCTACCTGAAGGGCACCCCGATGGAGACGGAGGCGCTGCGGGGCATCACGCTGTCCATTGACGAGGGCGAGTTCGTCGGCATCATCGGGCCCACGGGGTCGGGCAAGTCCACGCTCATCCAGCACTTCGACGCGCTGCTTCGTCCCACAAGCGGAACTGTGCGCGTCGGCGGGGTTGACATCGGGGATCCCAAGACCAACCTCCGCGCCATTCGACGGCAGGTCGGGCTCGTGTTCCAGTATCCGGAACATCAACTGTTTGAGGAGACGATCTTCGAGGACGTCGCCTTCGGTCCGCGCAACCTCGGCCTGCCCGAGGACGAGGTCAGGCAGCGCGTGGAGGATGCACTGCGGGCCGTGCGCGTCGATCCCGAGAAGTTCGGCCGCCGGTCGCCGTTCTCCATTTCCGGGGGAGAGATGCGCCGCGTGGCCATCGCGGGGGTGCTGGCGATGGCGCCCCAGGTGCTCGTGCTTGACGAGCCGGCCGCCGGGTTGGACCCGCAGGGCAAGGTGGAGATCCTCAACCGGATCCGCGATCTCCACCGGTCGCGTCACATCACCGTGATCCTCATAACTCACAGCATGGACGAGGCTGCGCAGCTCGTGCGACGGCTGATCGTGCTCAACCAGGGCCAGGTCGCCATGGACGGTCCGGTGCGCGAGGTATTCGCGCGCGGCGAGGAGCTGACGGCGATGGGTCTGGGCGTGCCGGCGATCACCGAATTGCTCCAGCGGCTGCGGCGGCGAGGGATTCCCGTGCGCGCGGATGCCGTCACACCGGACGAGGCGCCACGCGCCATCAAGGAGGCCCTGGCGTGGAGCTGAGCCGGTTTGTCACCATCGGCCAGTACATCGCGACCGAGTCGCCGGTCCATCGCCTTGACCCGCGGACGAAGATCGGCGCGGTGACGCTGCTGATGGTCGTCATCTTTCTTGTAAGAGACTTCACCGGATACGCGCTGCTCACCGCGTTCCTCTTCGGGATCGTTGTCCTGTCACGGATTCCGGTGAGTCATGTGCTGCGCGGCCTTCGTCCCATCGTGTTTCTCCTCGCGGTGACGCTCATCTTGAACGTGTTCTTCAGCGGGATCGAAGGCGGCCAGGTGCTGTTCCGGCTGGGCCCGCTGGTCGTGACGCGCGAAGCGGTCGTCCGCGCCGTCTTTATCGGGTACCGGCTCATCGCGCTCGTGGTGGCGACATCATTACTGACGTTTACGACCTCACCGGTCGAGCTCACGGATGGCATCGAGCGTTTACTGAGGCCGTTCCGGCGCATCGGCGTGCCGGCGCACGAGCTCGCCATGATGATGACGATCGCGCTGCGGTTCATTCCGACGCTCCTCGAAGAGACCGAGAAGATCATCAAGGCGCAGATGGCCCGCGGGGCCGAGTTCGAACGTGGCAACGTGTTCCGCCGCGCCCGCGCGCTCGTACCCGTGCTGGTGCCTTTGTTCGTCAGCGCCTTCCGCCGCGCGGAGGAACTGGCGCTGGCGATGGAGGCCCGCTGCTACCGGGGCGGGGAGAAGCGCACCCGCATGAAGCAGCTGCGCTTCGCGCCGCGAGACGCCTTTGCGATGGGTGTCACGGTCGCTGCATCAGCTATCTTCGCCCTTCCATTCGAAACCTGGGTGGCATTCCTAAGGTAGGGTCAGTTATCGATGGCCGATGCCCGAAGCCCGAAGCCCGGTCTTCGAAACATCAAACTCACGATAGAATACGACGGGACCGGATTCTCCGGCTGGCAGCGGCTCTCCAAGGGGCGCTCGATACAAGGAGAGATCGAGCGGGCCATCCGGGCGGTGACCCGAGAGCAGGTCAACCCCATTGGCGCCGGCCGGACCGACGCCGGCGTGCACGCGCTGGGGCAGGTG
>JACPRY010000088.1 GCA_016193565.1 Armatimonadota bacterium | reverse complement strand
GACGAAAATGATGAACACGCTTGGAAGTAGTCCGACAAGCGCGCTGAAGCCCAGAGTCCTCCATGAGTTTGACCGCTGAGCGGAGGATTCTGGATTCATCACATCTCTGCCCTTTTGCCAACAACCTGTTGGGCCCTCCCTTACACGCACGAACGAACGCGACCTCCCGTGCTCAAGCCGCCATCGAAGGCGAAAGCGATATCACAGCACCAACGGAACTGAAGACTAGGGGGAGATGACCTACAGGCGGCCCACAAGAAGGCTGCAGCCATCATCAAGAAAGAGGGGCGGGGTTCCCATCGCCCGCCCCTCGAGAGATCCCTGGGCCTATGCGCCGACTCTGGCTCCGATGGGCGCGCGGGTGATCGTCGATTCTCGCTCCAAGACGTTAAACTGCTTTGCCGTGAAATCGCTCAGGGCGGGGTGGCTCATCACCGTTTTCACCAGATCGGTCGTCAGAAACTCGTCGAGAGAGGCTTGATCGTCAAACAGGTAGATCCCTCCCGCCTCCGCCTCCTTGTCGTTCTTCTCGTACCAGATCTTCCACCGAAGGCCAGGAACGGCCGCGAAGTCGTCCGCCAATGGCGCGACGGCTGCCTGGTACTCCCTGCCCGAGACCTTTACCTTGAAGTTGAGCTGAAGGATCTTCTCTTCCATATCCTCGTCCCTCCTTGGCTGAATCATTCGTTCACGAAGACACGTATCACCGCCTTCCTTTGGCTAGCCAAGCACGCCAGCTCACCGGCGTGCTTACACATGAGTGGAGGCCGCGGCGCTCCAGGGAAGGTGCGGATTCAGGTCGGAGCCTAAGGTGTAAGTTTGCTCGCCTGAACGTTCTCCAGAATGAAGCCAAGGTCCTCTCCACCGGAAGGGTGTGACTCATGGCTGATACAATGGGCCTATGAGTAGAAAACGCAAACCTCTTGTCCCCCGCAAGCCCAAACAGAAAACGCGAAAGGGACCGGAGATCCCAGTCCCCAAACGCCACGAGCTCTTTGACGTGCTGGATAAAACCGCTACGAAGAGGCCGAGGAAACGTCCCGAGCAGCGCGGGAGAGAATTTCGTTGAAGATGCCGCGCGGCGGATTCAGATAGCACCCGAAATAGGAAAGCAGAGTTGGTGGGCCCTCGTGGACTCGAACCACGGACCTCACCCTTATCAGGGGTGCGCTCTCACCACCTGAGCTAAGGGCCCACACGGAACTGCGGAGTCGAAACCCAGTATATCTATCGAGGTAGGAGGGGTCAACTGAACCGACGGACCTCGGGCGTACGCTTAGGCGCCTGCGCTTTGAAATCTCCCCTGACTTCTTCAAGGAAGACTGGACTCGTCAGTACATCTAATGCAGTCAGAGCCATGGCCTTTGCAGCAGTGAGCATGGCCTTGAAGCCCTGCTGTGAGAGCGCGGCCTCCCGGAATTCTATAGAGTGGCCGGGGATGTCACGGCCGATGGCCAGGTAGGGGTGGATCGCGGGCATCGCCTGGCTCACATCACCCATATCGGTCGAGCCCATCTTGGTCCTCGCCGGGGCCTGATCAACCGGCCAGTTCAATTCCTCAAGGTTCCGGGCGAAGGCGTCGGCCAGCGGGGTGTTGGGCTTGATGGCCTCATATCCTCTTTTGGTTTCGACCTCCAGTTTGGCTCCCGTCGCTCCAGCGCCCGCTTCCGCGCAGGCGATGACCTTCTTCAACACTTCGTCTGCGTAAGGCCGGTCGACAGCGCGGATGCTGAAAATCGCTTCAGACCGATCGGGAATGATGTTCGGCGCGGCTCCGCCGTAGGTGATGATCCCATGGACCCGGGCATCCGGCCGCAGTTGCTGACGCAGAAGCCCGATGCTCACGAACGTCTGAATCATCGCGTCGAGCGCATTGATGCCCTCATCCGGTGCCGCGGCGGCGTGGGCAGCCTTGCCGAGGAATTTCATCTTCAGACGGTTGGACGTGAGCGACGGGCGTGTGGTCAGCGTATAGCCCGCCGGGTGGAACATCATCGCCACATCCACACCCCTGAAAGCGCCCTTCTCGAGCATGATGACCTTGCCGCCCCCACCCTCTTCAGCCGGCGTCCCCAACACCAGGGCCTTCCCGGAAAGATGCTTCATCGCCGAGGCGAGGCCGATGCCGGCACCCAGGGCGGCCGTACAGATGAGGTTGTGCCCGCAGGCGTGGCCAATTTCGGGTAGGGCGTCGTATTCAGCAAGAAATGCAACCACGGGACCGCCACCATTCCCAGCAACTTCAGCCCTGAATGCCGTCGGCAGGTCGGCGACACCTCGCTGGACTTGGAAACGGTGACGTTCCAGGCTCTCGGTCAACCATTCCGAGGCCTGGACTTCCTGAAACGCCACTTCAGGCTTCGCATGGATGCGCTTTGCCAGATCAATCAGTTCACCGGCAGCGGAATCAATGGTGTTCAAGATCGTGGAGCGGAGATCGGAGTTCAATGGTAGTCTCCCCTTGGAGTAGCTGCCGAGTCACGAATCACTGTAGTCTAATCCTGGCAAACCGGCGCCTCCCCACTCTGAGGACGGCACCGTCCTTCACCGGCACATCGGCGTCCACGTCGTTGATCCGGTCGCCGTTGATGCTGACTCCGCCCTGAGAGATCAGGCGGCGGGCTTCGCTGTTTGACTCGGCGAGACCGGCCAGCACCAGCAGCTTGATCAACCTGACCCTGCCCTGCTTCAGTTCGTCCCGGCTGAGCGCCGCATCCGGAATGTTCTCTGGAGTATCCTTCTCCACAAACACTCGTTCAAACTGCCGCTCTGCCTCGGCGGCCGCGGCCGGACCGTGCCACATCTTCACGATCTCGCGCGCCAGACGCGCCTTCGCCTCCCGGGGATGCATGCTGCCGTCCTTCAGACCGCGGTCAGCTCCCTTGACCTCCTCGACTGGAATTTCGGTACAGTACTCCATGAAATGCGCGATCAGATGATCGGGGATCGACATCACCTTCCCATACATCTCCGCTGGAGGATCGGTGATGCCGATCGCGTTACTGAGCGACTTGCTCATCTTCTCAACGCCGTCGACCCCGACCAGCAGCGGGGTCAGCAGCACGACCTGCGGCTCCTGACCGAACTCCCGCTGGAGATCGCGACCCATCAGATTGTTGAACTTCTGGTCGGTCCCCCCGAGCTCGACGTCCGCCTGCAGCTTCACTGAATCGTAGGCCTGGCACAGAGGATACATCAGCTCATGCAGGAAGATCGGGATGCCCGCCTTCAGCCGGTTGGCAAAATCGTCCCGCTCCAGCACCCGCGCCACCGTGGTCTTGGCCCCGAGCTTGATGATGTCTTCAAACTTCAACGGAGCCAGCCACTCACTGTTGAAGACGACCTTCGTCTTTGCCGGATCCAAGATCTTCCCGTACTGATCCCTGTAGGTGGCGACATTGCCCTGGATCTCCTCTTGGGTCAGCATCGGCCGGGTCTTCTTCCTCTCCGATGGATCCCCGATCATGCCGGTAAAATCGCCCATCACGAGAATCGCCTGGTGCCCGAGGTCCTGGAACTGCCGGAGTTTGCGCAAGACGATCGCGATGCCGAGGTGGATGTCCGGGGCACTGGGGTCCACTCCGAGCTTGACTCGGAGTGGGCGCTTCCGGCGCAGCTTGGCCAGCAGGTCCTCTTCAGAGATGATCTCAACGGTGCCGCGGCGGAGAAGGTCGAGTTGTTC
>JACPRY010000043.1 GCA_016193565.1 Armatimonadota bacterium | reverse complement strand
GTGTGCGCGCCGTAGGGCGTGAGGCCGGAGAGCTGAATGTCCGTGTTGGCATACGACTCGTTGTCGTACAGCAGGATGAGGAAGTTGTACTCTGGGGGCGTGAGCGCCGCCGAGATCGCTGAGAGGCCCATGTCCGCGCCGCCGCCGTCACCGCAGAAGGCGATGACGTTGATCGGCTCCTCCTTGATCTTCCCCTTGCGCATCAGGGCTCTGAGTGCCGCCGCGGTGCCGAGCCCGGCTGAGCCGCTGCTGCCGAGCTGCGTGTGCATCCACGGCACGACCCACGAAGTGCTGTAGTACGTGGTGTTGGCCACGTACATGCAGCCCGTGCTTCCGAGCACGATACTGCGTGGTCCGCTCGCTTTGACCATCAACTTCATCACCAGGGCCGACTCGCACCCCTGACACGTGCGGTGGCCCGAGGTGAAGAACTCCTCGAGCGGGACCTTCTTGACCCCCTTGAATGGCTCGAGCTGCTGTGTGGGCATCGCGGTCTCGACGGCATCCATTGAATTCAACTCCTCTCGTCATTGCGAGGAGCGAAGCGACGAAGCAATCTCCTATCGAGATGAGATTGCCTCGGCCCTCTGGGCCTCGCAATGACTGCGGGATTCACTCTCTGATCCCAACCCACGTCACAATCGGTTGCTTCTCCCCTGAGGCCTGCTTCAACAGCATCTCGCTCATGCGCTTCACGTCCGGCACCGTCACCTCGCGACCGCCCAGACCGCAGATGAAGTTGAGTACCGGCGGGCGTTTCGCGGCAGGATAGAGCGCCGCGCGGATCTCGGTCGCGAGCACCCCCGTGAAGTTCGGCGAGCCGAACGAGTAGTCGCGGTCGACCACACCGACGGCCTTGAAGCGGCCCAGCGTCTCGGCCAGCTCTTCGGCCGGGAATGGCCGGAACCAGCGCAGGCGGATGAAGCCGACCTTCTTGCCTTCTTTCCGCATCTGCCGGATCGCGACCTTGACCGGCATCGACATCGTGCCCATTCCGAGCAGCACCACGTCGGCGTCCTCGGTCTGATACTCCTCAAAGAACGGGTTGCCGTAGTTGCGGTTGAAGATGCCCGTGAACTCCTTGTACACCTGGGGGATGAGCTTCTGCGCGCGCTTCATCGCCTCGTCGTTCTGCTTGCGCAGTTCCATCAGCCAATCTTCGTTCACCTGCGGCGCGATTGTAATCGGGTTGTCGGGGTGCAGCAGCAGGTCGCCGCGGTTGTAGGGCGGCAGGAACGCGCTGACCCACTCCTGTGGCGGGATCTTCACGAGGATCTGGGAGTGCGTGAGGAAGGCCCCGTCGCAGCCGATCGCGCACGGCAGGAACACCTTGCGGTCTTCGGCCACGCGGTAGGCGATGAGCGCGGTATCGAGGGCTTCCTGCGCATTATCGACCCACACCAGCATCCAGCCCAGATCGCGCACCGCGAGCGCGTCGTTGTGCTCGACGCCGAAGGCGCCGGGGTCATCGAGCGCGCGGTTACCGACCATGGCAACCATCGGAATGCGCAGCGCCGGCGTCACCGTTAGCGCCTCGAACGCATACATCCAGCCGACGCCGCTTGAGCCGCAGAAGACGCGGGCGCCGGCCGCACTGGCATGCTTGACAATCTCGAACTGGGAGTGCTCAGACTCGGCGACGATATACTCGCAGTCCAGCTCGCCGTTGGCGACGAGTTTGGCCACGTACTGCATCACGGTGTCGTACGGGCGGATGGGATACGCCGTGATGACGTCGACGTCGGCGAGCTTGCACGCGACGGCAATCGCCTCGCTGCCGCTGATGAGCGACTCGGTTTCCTTTTGAGCTGATTCGATGACCTGAGCCATGGTTATTCCTAACCTCCAGCGCTCGCCTCACCGGCGTCGGTGACGACCTTTTCTGTAATCTCTTCCTTGCCCGGCGCGTCGAGGATGCCCTCGGCCACCATGGTCTTGATCTGATCCTGATACTGCCCCCTGATTCGAAAGCCGTGCGAGCGCTCCGGCTTATGCTCAATCTTCTCCGTGAGCCAGCTCTTGTACACGCTCTTGTCCTGCTTCCACATCTCCCACTGACTGGCGTTGTCGGAGAAGGCGGCTTCGTTCACCATCGTGATGCAGTTATCCACCGGGCAAACGGCCTCGCAGATGCCGCAGCCGCAGCACGCCTGCATGTTCGCGTCGTACAACCCGTCAGGCGTGACATCGAAGCAAGAGTCGGGGCATTGCAGCCAGCACAGTGTGCACTTCACGCAGGTGTCGAAGTCCACCACCGGCCGCATCGTGCGCGTGCTGAATTTCTTGAACGTCGGATTGCGGTCAGGCTGGAAACCGCCCACCTGCGCGGTCGTGGGATCCTTCATGCCCTCTCCGAGGGGGATGCTCGGGATCGCCAGCCCCTCGCGCATCTCCCACCATTTCGGAAATTCGAACTCGTAGGGCTTTTCGGGATTCCCTTCAGTCGGCTGGACAAGCCGGGTCGTCAAGCGTTCGGCGGACTTTCGCGCTGAGGTAACCTTCAGCGGATCATGCCACTCTTCCAGAATGGCCTTCTCCACGGAATCCAGGCTGAACAGTTCGGGTAGAACCCGCGCGATTGCGCCAAGAATGCGCACGTCCGTGTGATCATCCTTGTAGACCCACAAACCCGCGAAACTTGGGATGCCCTTGACGATAGCCATCTGGTAAGGAGCATCTTTCTGATGGGCCATCGGGATGAGCTCGTCGTAGTCGTGCATCGAGGTCGCGATCAGCGTGCCGCCGGGCTTCAGCAGCCGGTTGATCGGCTGCAGGCCGTACCACGCCCACGACTCGACGCCCTTGCACAGGGTGTCGTCCACGGCGATGGTGATGTCGACTTCCTTGGGCTCGTACTTTGCCATCCCTTCCTCGAGCGTTTCCGCGTCGGTGGCGACAATGGCGAAGTTCTTCGCGGGGATGCCGTTGCGCTCGGGACTGTCGCCGTACCGGCCGAACGAGATGCCGGGCTTCCCGTCGTACTTCGCGGCGAGCACGATCCCGCGACTGATGTTCTTGGCGAGGTTCTTTTGGAAGATCCCGCGGTAGACGATCTCGACTGCAAACAGCCGGCCCATGGGCTCAGCTCCTCGTGTGCAAGATTACATCTTCGATCTCCTGCAGGTGCTGGCGCATCGCCTCTTCCGCCGCGTGCGGATT